>JAFYMD010000174.1 GCA_017556785.1 Clostridia bacterium
GCCGCTATGCTTGACAACCACATTCACCAAGGCAACGCTTTGGGTATTGATACCCGTCGTATCACTTGGAAACGTTGTGTGGATATGAACGATCGTCAGTTGCGTTATGTAACCGACGGTTTGGGTGGTAAAGTAAACGGTGTGCCCCGTGAAGACGGCTTTGATATCACCGTAGCCAGCGAAATTATGGCGGTTTTGTGTTTGTCTAACTCTTTGACCGACTTGAAAGAACGCCTTTCTCGCATTATTGTTGGTTATACTTACGACGACCAACCTGTAACCTGCGGTCAATTGAAAGCGCAAGGTGCTATGACTGCTTTGTTGAAAGACGCTTTGAAACCCAACTTGGTGCAAACTTTGGAGGGTACTCCTGCTTTTGTGCATGGCGGTCCTTTCGCCAATATTGCCCACGGTTGTAACTCGGTCATTGCTACCAAAATGGCTTTGAAAATGGGTGATTATGCCATTACCGAGGCAGGGTTCGGTGCCGATTTGGGTGCCGAAAAGTTTCTTGATATTAAATGCCGTATGGCAGGTCTTACCCCCGATGCAGTTGTGGTGGTCGCTACAGTTCGTGCTCTTAAAATGCACGGCGGACTTGCCAAAGATCAACTGGGCGAAGAAAATCTTGAAGCCCTTAAACAAGGTGTGCCCAACCTGCTTCGTCACGTTGCCAACATTAAAAACGTATACGGCTTGCCTTGTGTTGTGGCTGTTAACCGTTTCCCCACCGACACCGATGCTGAAATCCAATGTATTATGGATGAATGTCAAACCCTTGGTGTAAATGTTGCACTTTCCAACGTTTGGGCCGAAGGCGGCAAAGGCGGGGAAGAACTGGCAAAAGAAGTGGTTCGTCTTTGCGAAGAAGAAACACCCAATTTTACCTTCAGCTATAAGGATGATTTGTCTATTGAAGATAAAATCCGTGCGGTTGTGAAAAAGGTATACGGCGGTGACGACGTTGTGCTTACACCCAACGCTCGCAAGTCTATGGAAAAATTAAGTGCTATGGGCTTTGATAAATGTCCCGTTTGCATGGCAAAAACGCAGTATAGCTTTTCCGATGACCCTAAAAAGTTAGGTGCACCCAACGGCTTTACCGTTACCGTACGGGATATGAAAATCTCTGCCGGAGCAGGCTTTATTGTGGTTCTGACCGGCGATATTATGACCATGCCCGGTTTGCCGAAAGTTCCTGCCGCCGAACGAATCGACGTGGACGAAAACGGTGTTATTACCGGATTGTTTTAATGTTATTGTTTCCCGACAAAATTTGTCGGGAAACTTGTTTATGGAGTGAAAATTTTTGCTAAAAGTTTTACAGTTTTCTTTTTATGCTGTATTTCCCATTTTGTTTTTGCTTATTTTGGGTTATATACTTGCAGGTAAAAAGTTTCTTTCAAAAGAGTTTTTAAACAACGGCAATACCTTGGTGTTTAAATTGTTGTTGCCCATGACCATTTTTCACAACATTTATGTTGTACCTGATTTAAAGGACTTTAATTGGTCTTTGATTTTATTTTCTTTGGGTGTAATTGTATTTCTATTTGGTCTTGGGTGTTTGTTTGCAAGGGTTTTGATTGGTGAACGAAATGCAAAAGGTGTGTTTATACAATGCGTTTTTCGTTCTAATTTTGCTATTATTGGATTACCGTTGGCAGAAGCACTGGGTGGTGCTTCCGGTGCGGCGGTAGCGGCAGTTTTGTCGGCGTTTACCATTCCTTTGTTTAATGTGTTTGCTGTTATTGTACTTTCCGTATATTCCGACCAAAACAAACAGCATTCGGTTAAACACATTTTAAAAGATATTGTTACAAATCCGTTGATTCTTGCCGCAGGTGCAGGTATTTTGTGTTTGTTGTTACGCACTTTGCTTACAGAGCTTGGCGACGGAACACTTGTATTTTCACTTCAACATGATTTGCCTTTTGTGTTTAAGGTAATCACTTGGCTGCACCAAGCCTCCGGCCCGTTGGCTTTAATCGTAATGGGAGGGTTGTTGGATTTTAGTAAAACCAGAGGTAAACTCAAAAATATTGCCTATGGTACGGTGTTCCGACTGTTGGTTGCTCCCGTTGTTGGGTTAAGCGCAACCTATTTAGCGTGCCAACTTGGTTGGTTTCATTGTGGGGCAGGGGAGTATGGTGCTTTGATCGCCTTGTTTGGCTCTCCCGTTGCCGTTTCCAGCGCAATTATGGCATCTTCTATGGGGGGCGATGATGAGTTGGCAAGACAGTACGTTGTTTGGACGGCGGCTTTTTCCATGGTAACGTTATTTTTAATATCTGCCATATTACGTGGATTAGGATTTATTTAGAAAAAACACCTTGATTTTTTACTGAGTATGTGCTACAATTATTTCGTTGAATTGTATGTTTTTGTATACTATTTTCTTATAAAGGATTGTTGCAAATGGCTAGCGTAAAAGAGAGCAAAAAATTGCGATTTAAAATGGCTATTATTGTTTTAAGCATATTGTGTCTTTTAAGCTTTTGTGCTTTGGTTGCGCGCCCGATTTTTTGGCAACAAAATGCCGACAGTGCTACCGTTATGGTTCCAAACAATTTTTTAAGTCAACGAGCGACAGATACTGACGTTCAAACACCGAGTGACATACCTTCAAATGAAGAAAACGAAAATTTTTCTGCACCCATAGGTCTGTCTATGCCCGAGATTGATTTTACTCTCAACAGTTCCCGAGAACCCGCTGTACCCTTGGCAGGTGAAATAGTCAGTCAAGCAAATCCTTCGGCTTCCTTGTTGGAATTTTATCGTTGGCAAGATGAATATAACAAGAAATTTGAAGTAACCAACATGCTTCCCGGTGATACCGAGACACGTTATTTTTGTGTAAAGGCGCATCATACCGATGACGTTACTTTGGTGTTTCAAGCTGAAATAACCGAACAAACCCGTTTGTTGGGCGATGTTTTGGATGTTACGGTAACAAACCTGGATACGAACAAGGTTATTTGCCAAGGCACGTTTAACCAAATTAATGGTGCTGAGTTTAAAGAGAAATTAGCAAAAAATACTGCCGAAGAAACGATTCGCTATTATCGAATTGACGTTTCCATGGACACGTCGGTTGACAATCCATATCAAGTTGCTCGTTTGTTGGCTGATTTTAATTGGTATATTCAAGAAGAACAGAATTTGTCGCCTCCTCCGCAAACCGGAGATCCGCTTCAAATTTCCCTGTATATCATTTTAGGTGGTTCAGCGTTGTCGATTTTTGTCTTGTTGATTTTGGCCAAGCGCAGAAAAGATGATGAGGAGGAAGAACAGTATGAGTAATTCAAATACACAGAAAAAAGTTTGGATTTCCATTGCTGTTATTGTTCTTCTGTTTATCATGTTTGTGATTAACACCTTTGCTTTTATTAGTTCCTTTATTTCATCGGAAGCCAACCTGTTTGAAACGGCAAAGGTAGACATTGATTTCAATGGAAATCGACCTGTTTTCGTAGAAGATGATTTTTTCCTGGAACCAGGCAGAGAGAGGATTCAACCTTTTTATTTGAGAAATAACAGCACCGTTGACGTTTATTATCGCTTATATATGGATGATTTCGTTGGTGCGTTGAAAGATGCTTTAGTGGTTAAAATTTACGACAAAGACCACAATTGTCTTTTCACTGCGAACATGACCGATTTAACACGTGAGACTCCTTTTGTGGATACAGCGGTATTGAAGGTTGGCGAAACCAAAGAATTATATGCCGGAGTTTTGATGAAGACAGGTGTTGGCAACGCATATCAAAATGAAATGGTTAGTTTTTCTATGTACGCCGACGCTACTCAGGTGAAAAATAACTTTAATAAAGACTTCGACAATTAATTTATCAGGCACGCAGAACGTTCGGGCTGTGTGCCTTTAATTTTAACATAATATTTTTGGTGGTGAATCTACGGTGGTAAAGTATTGGAATGCATTAAAAGAACATAAACAGCTATTGTGCATTTTTTGTTTCGTATCGTTTTATACGATTTGGGGATTGATCGATTCGACGTATTATTACGCATATGAAAACTTATGGCATTGTTTGCCCGGAGTGCTTTTGATGCTGTATTGTTTTTTCGGTTTTCCCGGGAAACGATTGAAGAACGGTTTTTTCTTTTCGGTTTTTATTCATTGCTTAGTATGGTTATATTTTTTGTTCGAAAGTGCAACGTTCCGTCATTATCGCTACGAGCCTTTAGATTTGTCTTCTGTTCCTGTCTTCGTTGTGAAAGAACTGTTGATTTTATTTCCTCACATTATTTTTTTCGCATTTCTTTCTTTTGTTGCATTGCGTAATAACGAGCAATCGCTTCGCATGAAAAAACGAAATATCATAGTGGCTTGCATTCTTTTTTTGGTTGCACTAATCCCTGAGATTGTTTCTGCTACTAACGTTATTGCAAATAATTTTGATTTGTACTATTTATTTTTTGATTGGTTGGTACCATGGTTTGCTGAAGGTGGTTATTGGTATGCGCTATGCCTTCTTTTGCCTATTTCTATAAAACGGCGCATGATGTTACACCAATCTGTTGAAACGGATGATACGTGCGAAGGAGAACAAGAATCATGAGTGTTGATTGGAAAACATTAAAAAGCGGTACCGATATTCGCGGCGTTGCGGTTGAAACCGAAAAGGGCGCTGTTACTTTGACTGATGAGGTGGTCGAATCCATTACTGCGGGCTTTTTGCTTTGGTTGGCAGATTACTTGTCAAAACCTGTTTCAAGCCTCGTAATCGCGGTAGGGCACGATAGTCGAATTTCCGCCGATCGCATTTCCGCTGCTGTTCAGCGTTCGGCTATTCGCTATGGTTGTAAGGTGTTTGATTGTGGCTTGGCTTCCACGCCGTCCATGTTCATGATTACCATTGATCATCCCATCGATGGTTCCATACAAATTACAGCGAGTCATCATCCGTTCCATTTAAATGGCTTGAAATTTTTCACCCGTGACGGTGGGTTGCAAGGGGAAGATATTAGTAAAATTTTGTCTTATTGTTCCGAATTGAAAACACCGTCTTTTGCTCCCGACGGAACTGTTACTCCCATGGACTATATGCCGGAATATGCGGCCGGCTTACGCCAAATGATTGCAAGCGGTCTTCATTGCAACCAAGAAGAAAAACCGTTAAGCGGGTTTCATATTGTTGTAGACGCGGGAAATGGTGCTGGTGGTTTTTATGCCAAAGAGGTGTTACAACCCTTAGGTGCGGATATTACCGGTAGCGTGTATTTAGAACCCGATGGATTGTTTCCCAACCACATTCCAAATCCGGAAGCTCCTACCGCTATGGCTTCTATTCGCGAGGCAGTATTGTGCAGTCAAGCTGATTTTGGCGTGATTTTTGATACTGACGTGGATCGTGGCGGTTGCGTAGATAGCAATGGTACGGAAATCAATCGCAATCGTTTGGTTGCTTTAGCCTCTGCCATTGCTTTGAAAGGTCAGTCCGATGGTGTTGTGGTTACCGATTCGGTTACGTCAGATGGTCTCAAAAAATTCATTGAAAACCATTTGGGTGGTCATCATTATCGCTATAAGCGTGGATATCGAAATGTTATTAATAAAGCTTTGGAATTGTGCAATCAGGGGCAAAACGCCCTTTTAGCCATTGAAACCAGCGGTCACGCTGCCTTTCGCGACAATTATTTCTTAGACGATGGTGCCTACTTGGTTACACGAATTATTATTCAATTGGTGCAACTTCGCCGTTTGAATCAGGATTTAAGCGATTTGTTTCGTTGCTTAGATGAGCCGAAAGAAGCGAAAGAAATTCGATACAAGATTTTAGAAAATGACTTTAAAACCTATGGAACGTCTGTGTTAACGGCATTGGAATCGTTTGTACAGACTCTTCCCGGTTTTTCTATTGCTCCTGACAATCGCGAAGGAATTCGTATATGTGCGGATCATGACCACGGCGATGGGTGGCTGTTACTGCGGCTGAGCGTTCATGACCCTGTCATGCCGTTAAACGTTGAAAGTAATCAAGTCGGTGGGTGTGATCGGATTTTGTCACAGATCACCCCCTTGATTGACAGCTTTGCCTCCTTACAACGCTGATTTTTGATATTGAAAAAACCGGAAGGAAAATTCCTTCCGGTTTTTCGTTATAACAAAATAGTTATGGCAATTCGTTGTAGGGGAGGGAAGCATACAATTGTTCCAGAGACAGCGAGGTTACCGCCGAAACACGATCTTCGTATTCAATAATCACCACATCATCTACTTGATAAAACAAAATATCTGTTTGATATTCCTTTTGATCGTTATAACGTAAATGCATTTGGTAACATTCTTTCCACGGACCGTTTAGTTGAGTTGTGCCATTATCTTGGGAAGCGTTAATTTGATTGATAACATTTACAATATCCTTTGAATTTACGATCACCTTGTAAGAATTGCTATTTGTATTATAAAAATTAATTTCCGTTATGTCACTCAATTGATCAATAACCGGCTTTAGCAGCTCGTTTTTGGGAGTTATAACAAAATATGAAGACAGCAAGGAATTAAGCGTAGAAAATGTCCCGCTATATCGTTTTGAATCAATTTCAATAAGCTCGTTCGAGTAAACAGTTATGGTGTTTACCACCGTTGCCTTATCGTTATAAAGTGTAAAGCGGTATTGCTCGGCAGGAAGAGTTGAAGTAACGGTTTCGGTAATTTTTGGTGTAGCAGTATTTAATGTATCAATCAACGTCTTAATACGTTCTTGACTATCGATCGTTATTGTACGGCCGACCGCATTCCTAACATATACTTCATTAATACCATTTTCATGAATCGAGTACACAGGATTTTCCTGTTGTTGATCACAAGCTGAAAATACAGAAACAATTAAGATTAGGATCAACATGGAAATAAAAAAACGTTTCATACGATCACTCCTTACTCCGTTATAGTAACAAAATAAGAAGAAAAAATCAAGTTAAATGTCTTTCACATTAATATTGGCTGGATTTGTGTACCGCACATGGCAAGTTCCAGCGTTTTCTGAGTTTGTGAAAAATCAGCAACAATCGAGTTGGGTTTGTTAAACGGATCATCTTGTCGCATGGGAACAAAATAATAATATTTGGTTGCCAAAAGTTTCCCTATATTTTGTGCCGATCCCGCAAGGGCATCGTTAGTGGAGACGGCAATTATAATTGGCCTGTGATTTCTCAAATGAGCTTTTGCGGCCAATGTGACCGGTGTATCGCTGATCCCGTTGGCTAGTTTCCCCAATGTGTTGCCTGTGCACGGTTCAATAATTAAAGCATCCAACATTTTTTTAGGTCCAAATGGCTCGGCATCATAAATCGTATGAACAACCGGCGTGTGGCAAATATCACAAAGTTTTTCTGCAAACTCTTCCGCTTTGCCAAATCTTGTGTCAGTATTGTATGCGGTATTTGACATGATTGGTATTACGGAATATCCTTGTTCTACCAATGATTCCACGATTGGTATCACCAAAGAAAAAGTGCAAAATGAACCACATAGCGCAAACCCTATGGTTACCGATGATTTCATAAAGTTTCCTCCTTTTTAATTTGTTTCATAATAATATCATATATGATTTGGGCGGCGGTTTGTGGGCAATGACGAGAGGGGAGCGATAAAGCGTGAATTACGGATATATTGTTTTCTTTTGCCGTTTTAACATCGACGCCACCGGGGGTGGAAGCTAAATCGATAATTAATGTATTGGTGTTTTGTGATAACAACATCAAACGATCGATTACAACTTCCGGTACGGTATTAAAAATGATTTGAAAAGGTTTTTGAAGATATAAATCCTTGGTTTCTACCGCCTTAATCCCTAAACTGCGAATGTGTTTTAAATCATTTTCCTTGCGTGCTGTAGCGGTAACGTCACAAGATAAACCAATTAATTTTTGAGTTAGTACTTTTCCGATATTTCCAAACCCAACCACACATACTTTAGCATTTTCTAACATATATGGCGTATGTTGCATTGCGATTTCAATAGCACCTTCTGCCGTTGGTACGGCATTTAGCTCTGTAAATTCACCGGTTCTGCCGTAATCAAAACATCGTTGTTGCAGTTTGAGCTGCAATTGAGTCGGAATCAATCCACCAAAAATCATGGTGTCCTTGTGTAGTTTATTTATCATCGTATCACAATCACAATTGAATTGCTTTTCAATTACACGCATGGGAACGGGAAAAAGTGCATAGTCGGTCGGTAAAACGTCATTTACGTAACAAATACCATCGATTGCATCATATGAATCAGGATGATACCAATATACAGCGTTTTTCTGTTCAAGCAGCCATCTTCCAATATATTCAAATCGCTTGTCATTTCCTATGATTAAAAATCGATTCAATGTTTTCACCCCAAATGTTTGTTGAAATATCTTTTATATATTCTATGCAACCATACGATTTGGTGAAACAAAATAAAAAAACCACTTCAAACATGAAGTGGTTTTGGTGGAGACGAGGGGGCTCGAACCCATGACCTCTCGGATGTGAACCGAACGCTCTGACCAACTGAGCTACGCCTCCGTATATTCTTTTGAAAAAACATCAGCATAACCGTGCAAACGGTTATGCTGACTGGTCCGAGTGACAGGACTTGAACCTGCGGCCTCTTGACCCCCAGTCAAGCGCGCTACCAACTGCGCCACACCCGGATAAATGCCGTATTTTTGTCGGCTAAGATAATATAGCACAGTTGAAATGAAAAATCAAGTATTATTTTCAAAAAAATTAAACTTTTTTTGAAATCAACATTTTTTGTATGCGAATATCTTTCCCGGCAAATTTCAAAGTCTTGTAGCAACCAAAAATTCTAGAAATCAGCCGTTGTCCATAACGTTCTTCAATTTGCGTTGCAGTAAGGTTCGAGTTAATAATGGTGGGCAGATGTTTTAATACGCGAGTATTTATTATGTTGTACAAAACAGATTGGGCAACAGGGGAGAGAAATTCGGTACCCAAATCATCAATGATCAACAACTGACTGTTTCGATAATTTTCACCAATGGATATCGAGTCGTGATTAAAGTGTTCTTTTTCTAAGTCCGATATCATACTTTGGGCGGTACAGTAAATTACCGAATATCCTTTTGCAACAGCTTCTTTTGCAATCGAAAAGGTTAAATGTGTTTTCCCTAAGCCGGTGCTTCCCATTAAATACAGATTTTCCGAATTGAGAGAAAATTCTTTGGCATATTGCTTGCAAAAGGTAAAAACCTCTTCCATTTGACGTCGATCATTCAAATCATCGTAATAGGTTAACGAAAAGGAATCAAAGTTAAAATCATCGATTGGTAAATCATTGTTTAATTGCTCCAGCATTTTTTGATAAGCGATTTTTTTGACGCAATCACAGTAGCCATTGTCTAACATACCGTTATCTTGACAGATTTGACAATTGAATTTTGGTTCAAAAACGTCCGGCGCATATCCTAATTCAGTTAAAGCAGCGCTACGTTGTCTGTGTAGGGCGTCATATTCTTTTTGTAAATCCGATGCAAGGGAATCGGAACTGATTTTGGCAATCATTTGTTTTTTTATGAGAGAAATCAAATCTTGTTCCATTTTTTTCAAATCGGCATGGCGATTTAACAGGTCTTGGCGCAATGCGTCAGCCTGTTCCAAAGAAATATGGCGATGATTACGAACTTGTTGCAACGCTTCTTCAAAACATTTGGCTTTATTTACCATAACCGATTGTTCACTCCTGGTTTTACAAAGAATTTTCTATATCTTCGATGGAATATGATGGTGCCATATCTTCTGACAGCTTTTTGGCACTATATTTAGCTTTCGTTTTTACGGGTTTTACCGAAAGGTCAATGTCGTCCGGTTTTTTATATCCTACGCTGTGCCATTGATCAAGCACTTTGTTGATATAAGGAAAACTAACCTTACCGGTATTATTTACACATTGGTCATAAGCTTCTTTTAACATGTCATGACCAAATCGCCAATCATTGAACCAACGGGTAACGTAGATTTCTTCTTGTTTAGAAGGTTTACGTTTGTCTAAACCAAACGTACGACAAACAGTATCCCATTCTATGCGAGATTGCTCCATTTTGGTTAAAAATTCTTCGGCTTGTTCCACTGTGTGAATGTCGTTGTTAGACCAATCAATGGCTGTTTTTTCAATGTATTTGATGTTACAACGGTCAATGGTAACGGCATATTCTATGATCATTAATAAGACCGCGGGGGACAGACCATAGGCATCCACCAAAAAAGTTAAGGTGGAACGCTCGTGTTCAGTAAGATTTCGTCCAAACTTAGACTGAGATTCCACCATTAAAAAGGCGATTTCAGGGGATTCTTTCATTCGTCTGGCAACTTCAAAATGCTTCGGCTTTTGCGGTTTGAGTTTCAAGGAAGTATCTTTTGGTACGGAAACGGCAACGCTTGTGTCGACGGTTGTTTGGTTGGTAGCGGTGGTTTGTCCAACCTCTTTTATAATTTCATTAACAATCCAATATTGCAAAGCATCTTGTACGTCAGAAGGAGAGGCACCCAAATCATCTGCGATTTGGTTTAAATCTTCAAGTACTCCTTGATGATAAAAAACCCACAAAAGTACCTTGAGTTGTAGTGCTCCCGACAATTTTAGATGTTTTTCGACAAGCTCTTTGGGCAAAATAAACACCTGACGATAACAGGTGTGATTAATTTCATAAGTCAAAGCTGTACACTCCGATTCATTCTTTATGTTGATCGCTTAAATAATCGATTAAAAAATCATCAATAGTAAGTGGTTTATTTTCTCTTGCGCATTTCAATTTAAGCAACCGATATTTGATCAATAAACGTATCTCATCGTGAGAAAACGGTAGCGTCGATTGTCCGCCTGATAACCCGTTAATTGTTTCGGTGCTAAACATACTGCCAACCTGCGGGAATTCTGTATCTTCCAACGCTTGTTTCATCTCGTGACGAAAACGTAACCGACGTATTTCTTGCAGTTGTCGATCATATTCCTTCCGTAAAGCGGGACTTAAGGATTCGCGCGGGTCGGGACGTTCTGTTTTTGAATTTTTATAAAATTCACTTAACACCTTGTCATAATGGTTGCCTGAATCAGCGAACATTAAGTCGTTGGATTCGGTACGATATTTTCGAGGAACAACGGAAGTATTTTCTATTACTTGAATTTCAGCATTATCTTCACGCTGATCGGTTAAAGAAAGGAGATCCACAAGGTTAAGCTCGGTGTCGCTGTCAAAATAATTTTTATTTAACATCAAACAATAGGCAACATCACGCAAAAAATCGGTTGGCGGTTGTAATTTTTCGGATTCATAAGCATTGTAGGTAGCCCGATCGATACCAAAACCGTCCGCAAGTTCATCTTGAGAAAAGTCCAACATAATGCGAAACGTGCGTAATAATTCGGCAAAATTCATGCAGTTCACCTCCACAAATTATTATACCAACATTTAAAAGGTCTGTCAATTATGAAATTTGAAAAGCAATAAAACAGGCACAAACCCAATTGCCATAAACAACGGAATTTGTGCCTGTAGTGGCGCGCTTGCAGGGACTCGAACCCCGGACCCACTGCTTAGAAGGCAGTTGCTCTATCCACCTGAGCTACAAACGCAACAGCATCTTGAATATTAACATATACCAAGTGGATTGTCAAGAATATATTACGAAAACTTTTTTAAAAAATGTGATTTATGCTTGAATAATGATACAAGATATAGTATAATATGCTTAGTTTTGCGATTTGTATATCAAATCTATTGCTTTTGAAAGGTGGAACAATTATTATGGTACTTCAAAAACAAAATTTCTTTGTTTCACCGGAGGAATTACAAAAACAACAACAATATTGTGTTCAAAATCGTGAACTGTTACTTGCACGATTTGGTCATCGCCCTAAGGCGTGCGTTTTTGTTTTTGGCTGTCAGCAAAATATCAGCGATAGCCAAAGAATGGAAGGTATGCTGCAAAATATGGGTTTTGATTTTACCGAAAATATTGAAGAAGCCGATTTGGTTCTGTTTAATTCTTGTGCTGTTCGTCAACATGCAGAACTTCGTGCGTTGGGAAATGTGGGCGGTGTGAAACATTGGAAAGCTCAACGGCCAGAACGCATGATCTTGTTGTGCGGTTGTATGGTTCAACAGCCGGAAAAAGCACAAAAAATTCGTCGGTCATACCCTTATGTCAGCATCCTTTACGGTACACATGCCATTCATCGACTACCGGAAAATATATATCGTTTTTTAACTACAAACAAAAAAGTGGTAGACGTTGAGACAAGCGACGGCACAATTGCCGAACCGTTGCCCATTCGACGTACCGGCGTAAAAGGTTGGCTTCCGGTCATGTATGGGTGCAACAATTTTTGTACGTATTGCATTGTTCCGTATGTTCGTGGACGTGAGCGCAGTCGCAAACCGGAAGATATTATTAACGAAGCTAAAGATATGATCGCCGCGGGATATAAAGAAATCAATTTGCTGGGGCAGAATGTCAATTCATATGGAAAAACCTTAGAGGATTCCATTGATTTTGCTGAATTGCTGGAAAAAATCAATGATTTGCCCGGTGATTTTATCATCCGCTTTATGACTTCCCATCCAAAAGATTGCACCGAAAAACTGTTGGAAACCATGAGTCGCTGTGAAAAGGTTGCCAAACATCTGCATTTACCTGTGCAATGTGGTTCGGATCGTGTGTTAAAAGCGATGAATCGCGGATACACTCATGAAAAATATCTTCAATTAATTCAAAAAGCAAAATCTCTTATGCCGAATCTGTGTATTACCAGCGATATTATTGTTGGTTTTCCGGGGGAAACTTTTGAGGATTTTGAGCAAACCCTGCAATTAACACAAAAGGTAAAATATTCTGCTTTATTTACCTTTATTTTTTCACCACGTGAAGGAACTCCGGCACAAAAACTACCTGATCCGATCGATGCCAAAGAGAAAAACCGATGGTTTCAAATGTTGGTAGAACAACAAGAAAAAATCTCTGCTGAGATCACTGCACCTTACGTTGGACAGACGTTTCGCGTTTTATGCGAAGGAAAAAAAGACAACGGAATGTATTTTGGACGAACCGAAGGAAATATATTAATCGAATTTCCCGGTTTCGATCAATATATCAACCAATTTGTTAATGTAACCGTTACGCAAGCTCTATCATTTGTGCTTCGTGGCGAGGTACAATAAATTTAAAATTTTCTGGAGGAAAAACAAATGGACGTAATTGCACTTGCACGCCAATTGGGCGCTGCCATTCAACAACAAGAAGTATATCTGGAGTATCAAGCCGCAAAAGCAGCAAATGATAACGATGAAGAATTGCAAAACTTGATCGGCGAATTCAATTTGCTTCGCATGTCCTTGAGCGCTGAACTGCAAAAAAGTGAAGAAGAAAAAAGCCAAAGCAAAATTGATGAGTTGAACAATCAATTGCAAAAAACCTACAATGCTGTTATGGCTAACAAAAGCATGGTTAACTTCAATGAAGCCAAAGGTCATATGGATCAATTAACCAACCAAATCACCTCTATTATTGCCATGAGCATTGAAGGGGAAGATCCCGAAACCTGTCAAGCAGGCGGTTGTTCCGGTAGTTGTTCCACTTGCGGCGGTTGCCACTAATTGGAGTTTAAGTTATTTTTTGAAATAAAGGAAGTGTACACACATGGCTGGGCTTTCGCCAATGATGCAACAATATTTGCAAATTAAAGAACAAAACCCGGGAGTTATTCTTTTTTTCCGTTTGGGCGACTTTTATGAAATGTTCTTTGAAGATGCAGAACTTGTTTCAAAAGAATTGGATCTTGTTTTAACCGGAAGAGATTGCGGTTTAGAAGAGCGCGCCCCCATGTGTGGCATTCCTTTTCATAGTTGCGAAACTTATATAGCTCGCTTGATTGCTAAGGGGTATAAGGTCGCAATTTGTGAACAGACCGAAGATCCCGCAAAGGCCAAAGGATTGGTTAAACGTGAGGTGATTCGTGTCATTACTCCCGGTACGGTTACCGAAGATTCTATGCTGGATGCCGGAAGCAGTAACTATCTTGCATCTATTTTTTGCTACAAAAACCAATTTGCCGTTACTTTCGTCGACACTTCAACGGGGCAGCTGTTTTTAACAAATATCGGAGACGTTCGTGTCAACGAATCGCTGATCGGTGAGTTAAGCCGTTTTATGCCACGTGAAGTAATTATGAATCGCGATGCCGCAACCGAAACGATTGTTTCTTTTGTTCAAAAACGACTTGGTTGCTGTTATGGTGTTATGGACAGCGACCACTTTAACCCCGAACAATACACCGATTTGGTCGTTAAACATTTTAAAGTAATGAAACCGGAAGAGTTAAAACTCAATTCCGATTCCGCCGCTTTATATTCTGTTGCTGCTGCATTAGATTACTTGTTTGACACGCAAATGACCGGATTGGAAAACATTAATAAAATCGAGATATACTCAGACAAAGAGTATATGCAATTAGATTTATCCGCCCGAAGAAATTTAGAAATATTTAACAATAACCGAACCGGTTCTAAACGCGGTTCCTTACTTTGGGTGTTGGACCACACAAAAACCCCCATGGGACGCCGATTGCTGATTAACTGGTTGGAACGTCCTTTGGTTCAATCAATTGAAATCAATCGCCGTCTGAATGCCGTTGATGAATTACATGAAAATGCGGCTTTTTGCCATGAACTTGCCAAACACTTGCAAGGAATTTTAGACATGGAGCGGTTGATTACACGTATTGTATTTCGTTCAGCAAACCCAAAAGATATTTTACACTTGGCGGATGCTGTACGTAATTTACCGAATTTGAGAAACCATATTTCGGGTTGTAAAAGCGAATTAATACAACGTATTTACCAAGATATCGATGAATTGACCGATGTGGCTGAATTGATCGATCGTTCCATTGATCCCGATGCTCCTGCGCTATTAAAAGACGGAAACGTTATCAAAAAAGGTTATCATAGCGAATTGGATGTTATTCGGCACGATGCCAAAGGTGGTAGAGATCTGATTTTGGCAATGGAAGCGGTAGAACGTGAAAAAACCGGTATTAAAAATTTACATATAAAGCATAATAAAGTTTTTGGTTACTACATTGAAATCACTAATTCGTTTAAACACCTAACACCCGAACATTACATAAGAAAACAAACAACCGTTAACTCCGAACGGTATATTACTCAAGAATTAAAACAAATCGAAGATCGTGTTTCCGGTGCTTCCGAGCGTGCTATTGCGTTGGAATATGAGTTGTATAATTCGATTCGCGAGCAGTTAGGACAACAATTAAATCGGGTACAACGAACTGCAGCAGCTATTGCAACGTTAGACGTGTTGCAATCATTGGCAGATGTGGCATTGGAACATAATTATGTTTGTCCCTCTATTGCAAACGACGGTCGGTTGGTGATAACTGACGGAAGACACCCCGTAATTGAAACCATTTCCAATTTACCGTTTGTGCCCAATGATTGCAATATGGATCTCGCAACCAATCGCTGTGCTATTATTACAGGTCCCAATATGGCAGGGAAATCGACCTATATGCGTCAAGTCGCATTAATTGCGATTATGGCACAAATCGGCTCGTTTGTGCCGGCAGCCTCTGCCCACGTTGGTATAATTGACGCTGTTTTTACACGAGTCGGTGCCTCGGATGATCTGTTTATGGGTCAATCAACGTTTATGGTTGAAATGAGCGAAGTTGCCAGCATCTTAAAAAATGCAACGCAAAACAGCTTGCTGATTTTAGATGAAATCGGTCGCGGTACGTCAACCTATGACGGTATGGCGATTGCCCGTGCTGTGCTTGAATATATCGCCTCTAAAAAGCTGGGTGCCAAAGCTTTATTTGCTACCCATTATCACGAACTGACCGAATTGTCAAATCAGTTGGAGGGCGTCAATAACTTCAATATTGCGGTTAAAAAAAGGGGAGACAACATTACTTTTTTGCGCCGTATTGTACCCGGCAGCGCCGACCGTAGTTACGGCATAGAGGTTGCTGCGTTGGCTGGCGTTCCTAAAGACGTTGTGGAACGTGCGAAAAAGATTTTGACAGAATTAGAACTGGGAACCTGCGACGTGCAACCCGCTCAGCCGGCCAAAAATGAAACGTTTGGGCAACTTTCTTTCGGTGCCGTTCCCGACAATCCAATTATACAAAAATTAAAACAAACCGACATGAATACAGTAACTCCTATAGAAGCACTGAATTTATTATACGAATTGACCAATCAAGCAAAGAATTTATAGTAGAAAGGATGTGACATCAATTGGCTAAAATCCACGTTTTGGACAAACATACTGCCGAACTGATTGCCGCGGGTGAAGTTGTTGAACGCCCGTCGTCGGTGGTAAAAGAAATGGTAGAAAACGCTGTAGATGCCGGCGCCACAAATATTACGATAGAAATCAAAGATGGCGGTATCAGCTATATTCGCATTTCTGACAACGGGTGTGGTATTGCCAAAGATGATGTCCCAAAAGCCTTTTTACGTCATGCTACCAGCAAAATTCTTGCTCCCAGCGACTTGGAAGCGATTGGAACTTTAGGATTTCGCGGAGAGGCTTTGGCTAGTATTGCTGCTGTTTCACGCGTTGAAATATTGACCAAAACATCCGAAGAAACGTTTGGTACGCATTATATAATTGAGGGCGGTGAAGAAAAACTGCTTGATGATGCAGGTTGTCCCAATGGTACAACCTTTGTCATTCAAGATTTGTTTTATAATACACCGGCACGTATGAAATTTTTGAAAAAAAACGTTGCTGAAGGAAATGCTGTCTCGGACGTAATTGATCGCTTGGCTCTTTCACATCCCGAAATTTCCTTCAAATTAATTCGTGACGGTAAGCAAACCTTGTCTACACCGGGTGATGGTAAATTACTTTCTGCCATTCATGCAGTATATGGTTCGGAATTTGCTTCTTCTTTGATTCCTGTTTCCTATAAAAACGGAGATATCACGATTTCGGGATACACTTGCATGCCGGTCGCGGCACGTAAAAATCGGAGTTTGCAATTATTTTATATTAATGGTCGTTTTGTGAAAACCGGTACCGGCTCAGCGGCGTTGCAGGAAGCTTACAAAAACGCGATTATGGTCGGAAAATTTCCGGCGGGTGTATATCATTTACAATTTCCCTGTGACCAAATTGACGTAAATGTACATCCCGCAAAAATAGAGGTTCGGTTTTCTAATGAACGTGCTATTTTTGATGTTGTTTATTTCGGTGTAAAATCCGCATTGGAATCCGGCGATAAACGACCTACTTTTGATTTAAAAACGATGGTTCCCGCAACTTCACAAATTACTTCGGAAACCAGTCGACTGAAAAGGGCCTCATCGGCATTTCAATTACCGCAAAAACCGATAAATCATTCGGTTACACCTGTTCAAAAACCGATTCAAACCAAGTTTCATATGGTACAACCAAATGAAACGCCAATCGTGAATGAGAACCGTCTCCTTAACGATAGCGGTTTTTCCGTTTCCAACGCTACCAAAGCACCCGCGATGCCCGGTAAATCTGTCTCTAAATCGTTTGTTCCTTCTGTTAGCGGTACTTCGTTGGACGTTGTTGTTGAAACGACCAAAGCAAATGAAAAATCTCAACCAAGCGCACAAATTGTTGAAGAAATACCCGAAGAAATATCCAACGTGAATTTACGTATAATCGGTGAAGCGTTTAAAACCTATGTACTGGTTGAAGTAGATAATCGCATTTTGGTTATGGATAAACACGCTGCACACGAGCGGATTTTGTTTGATCGATTAAAAGAGCGCGAGGCAACAGGCCATGCTCAAATTTTATTGGAACCGTTAGCGTTAACTATGAGAAAAGAAGATTACACTCTTTTGCTTGACAACAAAGAGTTACTGGAACAAGCCGGAATATTGATTGATTCCTTTGGCGAAACGTCTGTGCGTGTTGTAGCAGTCCCGATGAATTTAGAGAACGAAGATATATGTTTACTGATGGATGAAATCACAGAAAAACTTCGCAGAAACTCCGCCAGCGTTATGGCTGATCGTTTAGACTGGTTATATCATTCCATCGCTTGCAGAAGTGCCGTAAAAGGTGGGTATCGCACCAGCGACGCAGAGCTTATGACCTTGGCAAAACGCATTGTAAAGGATGAATCGATTCTTTATTGTCCACACGGTCGTCCTGTCGCCATGTGGTTGACCAAAACGCAATTGGAAAAACAATTTGGACGGAGCGGTAATTGATATGTTGGAACACAAGATCCCTATGGTAGCGGTTGTTGGTCCAACTGCTTCGGGAAAAACGGCTTTATCAATTGAAATAGCAAAACAGAACAACGGAGAAATTGTATCCTTTGATTCTATGCAAATTTATAAAGATGCTCCGATTGCTACCGCAATTCCAACAGCAGAGGAAAGACAAGGGGTACCTCACCATTTGATGTCTTTTTTGTCCGCTAACGAGCAATTCTCCGTTGCCAAATACACCGAATTGGCTCATCAAGTAATTGCTGATATTACCACGCGAGGAAAACTTCCTGTGTTGGTAGGTGGAACCGGCCTGTATTTTTCCGCACTGCTTGACAATCTTCAATTTTCCAATGAACAAGGTGATAAGTTGAAGATTCGCCAAAAATTGCAAAAACGATTGGAACAGCAGGGGATTGAGGTTTTGTTTCGTGAACTGGTCGCTATTGATCC
>JAFYMD010000175.1 GCA_017556785.1 Clostridia bacterium
CCAAGATATGTTGGCCATGGAAAAGCACGTGTCGGGCGTTTATAACACAGGGGTATTTGAGTTTACCAATCCCGTACTGCGAGATGCCTTGGCGCATATTCAAAAAGAAGAACAAAACCACGGTGAAAAGCTGTACTCTTATATGTCTGCCAACGGAATGTATTAAGGCAAGCAAAAACCGTCGATGGAACTCCATCGACGGTTTTGGGTTTTGTTTATTTTCGTTTATTTGTATTCTCTGCTAAGAATCAAATTACCGGCTACATCGTAAAATTCAACCACACATGCTTCCATAGACGGCACTTCTGTTTTCAATGCGGGAAGCAACGACTCCATCATAGAACCCATGCTATCATCAAACCCGGCTGCAACCGCTTGGGTATCTACCTCAACCATATAAGTGTACAGATAAACCAACTTGCTTCCACGAGCCTCTATATCATATAACAAACCTTGGGATTGAAATTGGTCAGCATTTTGTTGAAAATCGGCACTCGCTTTCAATTCAGCTACATACGTTTCCAATGTTCCGCTGGGTTGAGGAATATCGGCATCTTGAACAGCGCTGGTATATTGATCCAGAGCACTGGTAGCTTGATCCAGCGCATCTTGCATATCTTCTTGGTTACCGCTAAGTGCCGATTCCAAATCGCCCAAGGCTTCTTCCATATTGCTGACAGCCTCTTCTACTTTTTCCTCAGCATCCTTTTTGTCACCGCAAGCAACCAAGGTCAAAACCATCATGATCGCCAAAAGCAACGCCAAAACTTTTTTCATGTTTCATCATCCTTATCACATTTTTCCGACTTTTGTCGGTATGGGGTAGTTTACACCTATTGCGCCTGTTTGTCAAGGGAAGATTTCCCCAACTTTTCAAACCAACGGAAGGTCAGCGGCCATACCATGCCACCGGCAACCACTACCAAAAAGTAGCGAATCGCCCGTGCTAAATACAAGTTCCCGTCAAACAGACATTCCAACGGAGTTTTGGTCAACTCTTTTGCCGCCAAAATCAGCAACAAGCCGCCTGCCACCTTTAAGAGTTGCGCCCACCAAACCGCTTTGGTAGAAAAACGGATCACCTTGGTTTCCAGGGGATACAAAAGCACCAAACCAACCGTGCATCCAAGCAGACTCATGGCATCCTCTTTGGCTTTCAACAAGCTGGGAAGATTTTGCGACGAATACACTTCCGCAGGGAAAGAATAGCAAAACAAATACACCGTATACCCTACCAAGCAAGCCAAGATCGCCACCAAAATCCCCGGTAGCAACGCGGGGTGTTTTTCGGTTTTTTGGAACAAAGGATACCCAATCAGCACCAGCAACAACGACTGCGCCATGGAAACCCCCACGTCAAGCGGCGTGTGCACCCCCAAATACAATCGGGAAAAGGGAACCAACACACACATGGCTATACAGATCCACCGTAGCCATTTCCACGGAGACCAGCGGGCAATCCCGCCAAACATACCCACCGAGCATTGGGTGTGACCGCTGGGGAAGGAATACCCGTATGCCCCTTCCTTTGCACTTTCTACCGCTTGAAAAGCAGGATCTTTGACCCATGGGCGAGGAATGCGAAAGGTCATTTTTAAAAACTGATTGATCACCGTTCCCAAAATACCCACCGAAAACAAGAAATAACCCTGTCGCTTATCAATACACCAATAAAATGCCATGGCAATCACCAAAAAAACCGGCACTTCACCTACCAAAGTGATCACCGAAAAAAACGCATCCAACACGGGATTGCGAATGCTTTCTAACCAATACAACAAATCCATATGGTTGCTCCTTTGTTTATGTTTTCTTTATTATACTTCCTTGCAAGCTACTTTGCAAGAAAAAACAAAAAAGATCTGAGAGAAGAATCTCTCAGATCTTTTGCCAATTCAAAAAATTATGCTTCTTCAGATGCGGTGGGCTCTGCCACGTCATCGGCTTTGGGAATCAGTTTCATCACGTTGGTGTAAACGTTGGCTTCATAGAAATACAACGCACGAACCACTTGACCGCCGGTTACGTCGGCTTGGGTGTCAACAACCGATTCTTCTCCCTCTACAGGAGTTTCTTCTACGACAGCGTCTTCCCCTTCTGCGGGCGCTTGAATTGCGGTACCTTCCGACAAAGTCAATACCACCACTTCGCCGTCCATAACGTAAGTGCCGGTCACTTCGTAACTGTCACAAGCAATGGTGCATTCGCCGCTTTTGGTCAAAGCAACCGAGCATTCTTCACCGCCAATGGTAGCAACAAAAGAGAAATCGTTTTTGGTTTCGCCGGGACGTTGACCAACCATATTGCTCATAAGGGTAGGAGCGTTTACCAAATAGTTGCCGGTATGGACCCATTCGTCGGTACCGTCAAAATAAACGCTTTCTACCTTAATGGTGCAGTTACCGGTGGTGCCGTCTGCTTTTTTGTATTTCAAGGGATCGCCCGAAAGGGTCATGGCAACCTCGGCTTCCCCGGCAGGCATAGAGAGTTCATTGTACAGTTCATCCATAGAGCCAAAGGACAGGTTTTGGTAATCACCGGCTACCTCGGCCGCAGTAATGCGAGCAGCATTGGGATCGAACGAAACGTCTTGACTGCAACCAACCAAGAACAAGATGCTAAACATCAAAATTCCGCAAAGTACTTTTTTCATATCAATACACTCCAATAAACACAAATGGTGATATTATTACTATATCAAACCGCAGGAAAGTTGTCAAGGAAATTTCACGTTGTTTTTGAAAAAGCCGTTGACGAACGGTCAAAAATATGATACACTATGTCCAAGAAAGAGAGGATCTTTTGTTATGGATTCTGAGGACAGTACCACTACTGCCAACATAAAATCATTCATTATGCACGCTTACATGACCTTTGGGGTCGTGTAGGTGTGTTTTTGTGTTTTATAAGGAGAATTACGTTTATGAATACCACCGTTTGCATCATCATTATGGTATGCTGTATCATAGGTTCCGGCTATTTTTCTGCCACCGAAACCGCCTTTTCCTCCCTCAACCAGACTCGCTTAAAGGCGTTGGCTGAAAAAGGGAGCAAGCGTGCCGCCTTGGCCTACCGTTTGTCGGAAAATTACGACAAATTAATTTCCACCATTTTGATCGGCAACAACATTGTGAACATTTTGGTGGCTTCGATCGGCACCATTTTATTTGCCCAATTGCTCAGCGACCCCGATTTGGGTGCTACCGTTTCCACCGTTGTGGTGACCGTAATGGTATTGATTTTCGGTGAGATCACCCCCAAAAGCATTGCCAAAGATTTTCCCGAACGATTTGCCATGTTCTCTTCTCCCATCATTCGGGGATTGATCGTGCTGCTCGCCCCGTTAAACTTTGTTTTTACCCAATGGAAAAAGTTGGTGAGCAAGCTGTTTAAAAAACAGGAAGAAGAAAAAATGTCTCAAGAAGAACTGCTCCTTTTGGTAGAAGAGGTACAACAAGAAGGCGCCATTGACGACGACGAAGGCGATCTGTTGCGTAACGCCATAGAATTCACCGACCGAAATGCCGAAGATATTTTGACCCCTCGCATGGATCTGGCTGCCGTAGAGGTCAACGATCCCAAAGAAGAAATCGCTCGGGTGTTTTACGAAACCCGCTTTTCTCGGCTGCCCGTATACGAAGAATCCATTGACAAAGTGTTGGGCATTATCCACCTAAAAGACTTCTTTACCCCCGAAGGAATCACCAAGCAACCCCTTACCCAGATCATTACCGAACCGCTGTATATTCAAAAATCGGTCAAGATCGACGACCTGCTCAAGCTGTTACAGCAAAACAAAACCCATCTTGCCATTGTGGTAGACGAATACGGCGGTACCGTGGGAATCGTAACCATGGAAGATATTTTCGAGGAATTGGTAGGCGATATTTGGGATGAACACGACGAAGTCATAGAGGAATTCACCCGTTTAGACGACCAAACTTATCGGGTGGATTGCACCGTAAAATTTGACGAGTTCAACGAGTTTTTTGATTTGAACGCTACCACCGAACGCAATTCGGTGGGCGGTTGGGTCATGGAATGTATGGGTAAAATTCCCCAAGCAGGCGACCAATTTGATTTCGACCACCTGCATATTACGGTAGCCGAAACCGACGGCAAGCGAGTCACGTTTATTACCGTAACCACCGTATCTTCCAAAACAACAGACGAAACCGAATAACCTCTTCTTTTATAACACAAAAGGTCAGCAAGCCAAAAGCCTGCTGACCTTTTTCTTATACCATTTCCTGCTCGTTATAAAATCGCCGTATGTATATAAAATACAACCCGGTAATCAAGCAAGTCGTTATTACGGTAGCGATTGCCGCACCCATGGATTGCCACCAGGTGATCATCAACAAATTCAGTCCAATGTTGACCCCACCCGAAAACAGCGACAACGCCAAGTTGGCTTTGAGTCGTTTAACCACCGCCAGCACGTGAGAATACAGCATTTGCACCGAATGGATCAAATAATTCACACACAACACCAAAAAAATCGGCACCACGTTGATGTATTTTTCTCCAAATCCCAAATAAATAAGCGGATATGATCCCAAAATCAACAAAACAAAAATACCACCGTTTACCCCTACGAACAATTTGGTCATTTGCTTTACGTATTTGCGTCCGTTTTCTTTTCCTTCGGAAAAAGCACGCACCATTTTGGGATAAAAATACACCAGCAAGCAACTGGGAATAAACGCAATTGCGGTGGGTATGGTAGTAGCAACCTTGTAATCTGCCAATACCGCCGAATCGTCCAGCACCAACCCCAAACAGGTAATGTCCAACAGCAATAAGATCATGGACGAAAACGAGGTAAAGGCGTATACCACCCCATAACCGGTAATTTCTTTTTTGTATGTCCGCGGAAGCGGCTCCCGCTCTTTAAACGCGGTGGTGAAAAACTTGCTTTTTCGCAAAAACCACCAACTGCTGCCAAAGCCTGCCACGTTGGCAAAATAGGTGGAAATGATCAGTCCGGGAATGCCCATAAATACGGTCATAATAATATTGCCCGCCAACATGGTCACCGAATACACCATACTGCTAAAAGAAAACGCCCGATTGTTTAACCGAATACGCAAAACAATTTGCATATAGGTGTGCAAATAAATGACAAACGGCAATCCCGACATAAGGCACAAATAGTATGCTTCGTTGACATTTCCGGTATAGACCTTGAGTCCGGCAAATGCCAAAATTCCCACAAACAACAGCAGATTGGAAATGCCGCCAAACCAAAAGGAATAGGCGTACACCCCGTTTCGCTTTTGGTCCGAAATTTTTTCACTGCAATATTGCAACGCCGCATTGGCAAGTCCCAACCCCACAAAAGCGGTAAAATAGGAAAACAGATTGTTGGCACTTACGTATTCGCCGTATGCGACCTTGTCCAAATGGCGAATGACAAAGAAGGTGGAAAGCACCCCCACCACCTTTGACACCACGCTACCGCCAAAAATGTGGAACATGCCGTCTTTTGCCAGTTCTTTAATTTTCTGAAACAATTTCTTCATGCTCATTCGGTTCCTTTGTTACCAATTTGGTAATCAAAAAGGTTTGTACAAAATAATAATACATGGTCAACATATAGGAAAACGGCGTGTTAATAGACGCCAATAACGACGTAATACCAAATACAATCGAAATCGCCAAGGGCAACAACGCCCATAGATCCCCTTTGCGTTTATACGCAAACCGTATGGCGATCGCCCCTGCCAGCAAACAATAAATCAAAAAGAGTACGGCACATACGTATCCATGGCGAAACGCATAGGTAATCCAAGTCATGTGGGCGGTCGAATAATCCGCATTTCTGCTTGCTACGAAAAATTCTTCTTTTTCGCCGCTGCCAAACCAGGTGGAGTGGGTTAAATACTCTTTCCAAATCGAAACCCGTCCGGTGGAAATTTCGTCCACATTTTTGGTACCGATCTCATTTTTGGTCGAATTATATTCCAAAAAGCCGCCAATGCCGATTTCCTCTTCGCCTATGTCGGTTTCGGTTTCTCCTTGAGAAGGGGGCGTATATACCAAAGAACCCACCCGGCGAAGTCCGTGGAACATATAAATGGTGCAAGGGAACATGACAACAATGGCCAAGATCATGCATACCGCTTGCTTGGCAATTCGCTTTCCCTGTACCTTCCAATCGCGAAGCGCGTACAACCCCAAAATGGAAATAAACGCAACCAATGCGGCAAGCTGATCGGTACGGGAATTGGTACAAAACACCAATGCACCGCACATGCCAAATATAATATAATATGCCCAATCCACCCATTTGTTTTTGTGTTTATGTAACGTTTCGACCAACAAGCAAACAAACACAACCACCAAATATTGCGCCGCACCGTTCACGTTGCCAAACAAACCGGCATACTGTTGACTGCGCATGGGAACCAACAATGCCGAAAGCAACACGTAAACCCCAAAAGAGAGCAATGCCGCACGGCTGAGCAACCGCATAATGCGTTCAAAACCTACTTGTTGCCAAACCAAAAAAGCAATGGGACACATAACCAGCATTACAAACGCATCGGAAATCCAGTCCACGTTGTACAATATGGCCGTCACCATAATAATGCCTGCCGCCGCTACCCAAAAAATGAACGGAAACCAACGAAAACGAACGGGCTGCATATTGGGGCGCATCATAGCCAAAATAGCTACGCCAAAGCAAATGTTTCCAAATGCAAACACGTAAATGTACGGCACGTTAGAAAATACCGCCACTTTAAAAATGTTATAGAGCATAAGCAAAGTAATGGCGGCTACAAAAATACCGTCTCGTACCCGCTCGCTCATATTGCCGTAAACTTTAGCAATGGGATTCATGATCCAATTGATCAAATATTTTTGAAACATATGCTTTGTCACCTCACTTTTCCAAAACGTTTTCAAAATTTTCTTGCACCATGGCTTCTTGCTTCTTTTTAGAACCAAACGAAACCAACAACGGCGCTTGTACAAAGTAATAGAAGATGGTTAACATATGGCTGAATGGCGTGTTCATGGATTCAAACAAAAATGCCATTCCGAAAATTAAACTGATCATCAATGGAAACAGAGCAAAGTAGTCCCCTTTTCTTTTCCATGCGAAAATCAGCGCCCGTATGCCCATAACCACCGCAAACAAAAGGAACAATGCCGCACAAACGTATCCATGACGAAACGCATAAGTCACCAAGGTCATGTGGGCGGTCGTATAGTTCATGTGTCGACTTTCCACCCAAAATTTTTCTTGCTGTCCGCTTCCGTACCACGTGGAATGTTTAAGATATTCTTTCCAAATCGAAACCCGCCCTGTGGTAATGCTGTCGGCGGTTATTTCAAACGCATTTCCATCACCGTCGCTCCCAAACAAGGATTCAAAACTGTCCTCGGAATTCAGTAGCATTTGTCGCCAATTATAGGTTTCTACACCGCCAAGCACCGTATTGCCGGCACGAACTACGTATAACGTAGTCGGCAACATGGCAACGATGGCCACAGCACAACAAACAAATTTGAGCAGGATTTTCCATTTCAGCACTTTGAAGTCTCGCACCAAAGCAAATCCAACCACCAAAACGTAAGAGATCACCGCCGAATATTGCCCGGTTCGTGAACCGGTATAAAACAGCAACCCGGCACATAACCCCAACACAGGTAAATACAAAAGATAGACCCATTTTTTGACATGAGACAAGTACACCTCTATAGACAATGCGGCAAATACCAAAACCAAATATAAAGCCGTACCGTTGGGGTTAGCATACAAACCGGCATATTGCCACTCTTCGATCGGTGCAAAGATGCAGCATCCAATAAAATACACACCAAATGAGGTAATGATCGACCAAAGGAACAACCGGATCAATTTTTTGTGATCCATCCCCCCCCACACGATAAACAAAATCGGGCAAATTACCAAAAACAAAACCGATTCCGAAAACCAGTCGTCGTTAAACACCAACGTGGTCGCCAGCATGATTCCGCCCACCAACAGCCAACAAGCCATGGGGAATTTGCAGAATCGCACGGGACGCATGTGAGGATTCACCGTAGCAATGATCATACCGATCATGCAGACAACACTAAACAAATACAAAAGGAAATAGGGCCAAGAAGTCAACATGCCGCTAAAAAAACTGCGGGCAATCATCACCGTGGCCGAGCCAACAAACAAAACGTTTTTGGCTTTTTCGCTCATGTGTTGCGATATTTTTATAAACGGAAACAAAATCCAATCAATTACCTTTTGTTGAATCATTTGACGATCTCCTCAATGAGTTCAATATAATGCTTCGCATTGGTCTCCCAAGTTAATTCGGTTGCGGCTGTTTGACCGCTTACCGCAATGGTTTGCGCCGCTTGCGGATCTTGCAGACAAGACGTAATCACCTGCACGATCGCTTCGGGATCCTGCGGCGCAACCAAAAAACCGTTGACCTCGTGTTCGATCAAATCGGCAATTCCTTCGCCCTTGGTTCCTATGGTAATGCAACCGCAAGCCATTGCCTCCAAATAAACAATACCAAAGCCTTCGCCTACGCTGGGCATAACAAAAAATTGGCTGCCGGCCATTTCTGCCAGCACACGGTCGTTGGGAATCTGTCCCAAAAAGAACACCTTGTCTGCCACACCCAACTCGGTGCACAACGCTTGCCACCGTTCCCGCATGGGCCCTTGGCCAATCAAGGTCAGGGTTGCTTGTGGGTACTCTTTTGCCAACAACGAAAAGGCGCGTATGGTCACGTCGCCCTGCTTTTGGGCGTTCAAATGCCCCACTTGAATCAATGAAAACGGCTTCTTGTTTTGCTTTGTCGGCAAATGCTGCAACCGAAATCCGTTTAATATTACTTCTATCCGCGTTTGGGTATTGCACGCGCGCACTTTATTGGCCAACGCAGTACTAACCGCCACCACACAGTCGGCAGAATCACACCACCCGCGCAAGGCTTCTAACTGTCCGTTTTTGTGGGGGATCGACGTGTCCGATCCGTGGGTCGTAACCAACAAAGGACACCCCAACCGCTTTTTGATTGCCGTTGCCAATTGGCTGTCAAATCCCAAAGTGTGTGCATGAATACAAACAGGGGAAAAATCCGCTGTGATCGCTTTCCAATGTCGCCGCACCGCCCCATAGGCTCGGCCGACGTTAAATCGTTTTTCGCCATATTGGGACAAGGACAAATAGCGCAGGTAATACAGCGTCACCCCGTCTTGCTCTGTTTGGGTCATGCCAAGGTTGTACTTGCGACCCTGGGCATCGCTTTTGCCAATGGCAATGGGTATAATCACCCGCACGTTGTGCCCCAAATCGGCATAGGCTTTGGCTTGTGCATGAACAAAGGAGAAGGACAAATCTTGGTATAAGCCATAATGACAAACCATTAAAATATCCATTTTCGCCACCTCCGTCGATTACACATAACAATCCAGTTTTTCACATTATATCACACAAATCAAGGATTTCAACCTTTTTCCCATAATATTTGCAAAACAAAATGAGCTGTGATGAATTCACAGCTCATTTATTTTTTATTCAAACAACGGCGTAGAAAAATACCGTTCGGCGGTGTCGGGCAGTACGGTAACCACCGTTTTGCCTTTGCCCAACTGTTTGGCAAGTCGCAGAGCGGCCGCCACGTTGGTGCCGCTGGAAATACCGCACATAATTCCTTCTTTGGATGCCAGATCCTTCGATGCTTGCAACGCTTCTTCGTCCTTGACAATGCAAACGTCGTTATAAATGTTTTGGTTGAGAATGGCGGGAATGATCCCGTCACCGATCCCCATTTGTACGTGGGTGCCAATGGAACCGCCCGACAAAATTGCCGCGTTTTCCGGCTCCACCGCCCAAATGATCATGTCGGGATTGGCTTCTTTGAGCACCTCACCAATACCGGTAATGGTGCCGCCCGTACCGATTCCCGAGCAAAAGCCGTGAATGGGGCCGTTTACCTGTTCCAAAATCTCCCACGCGGTTGCCGATCGCTGAATGGCGGGGTTGGCAGGATTCTCGAATTGTTGCGGTACGAACACGTTGGGATCTTCTTCCTTCATTTGCAACGCAAGCGCCAAGCACTCCTCTATACATTGGCCAATATCGCCGCCGTCGTGCACCAAAATCACTTGTGCGCCGTAGTGTTCCACCAATTTGCGCCGTTCCTCACTTACCGAGTCGGGCATAATAATTTTCACTTGATACCCGCGAACCGCACCGACCAATGCCAAACCAATGCCTTGGTTGCCGCTGGTGGGCTCTACGATAATGGTATTTTCGTGAAGCAACCCTTTTTGTTCTGCATCCAAAACCATGTTGTACGCTGTACGGGTCTTGATCGAACCGCCCACGTTCAGTCCTTCGAACTTCACCAAAATCTCGGCATCGTCGGGAGCGGTCATGTGTTGCAGACGAATCATGGGGGTGTTTCCCATTGCATCTAAAATCGTATTACAAATCATAAACTTGAAACCTTTCGTGTATCGCGAAAATAAAGTACATTGTATTATATCACAAAACCTTTTGTATTGCAACGAAAAATAAAGGGAGCTTCGCAACTAATTTGCCGCGATCCACGCAACAAATTCCTCGGTGGATTTGGTCCATTCCACCTCTATCTCCGAATCTGCCAAAATCAAAAATTCGGTCAAGCCGTATTCGTTGGGATTTTGTTCCCAATCGTAGGTATACCCCAAGCGCGTCCAAGGATACTCCGTTTCTTCGTTGGCTTGGAACCAATCCTTTTGTTCTCCCAAGGCAGAACCGTCTAACGTGTCTTCGGTTATCTGCAACGTGGGGTCGGGTTGGTAGGCGGGACGAATCACCTCGTCCAAATCCACCCAAAAAGCGGTGACGTGGGTGTATCCGCTGTCTTTGGGTAATCCGATCAACTGCTCTAACCGCAAATTCCAATCGGTCACTCCTTGCCCGCAAACGTCATACCACGCACAAACCTCTCCATCGGTAAAGGTCCAAACCGCTCCGTATTGACACACAAAGGTGGACCCGGCAGGATAACTTTCCGGATATTTGTGCCACGAAAGCAACAGCACCTGCCCTTTTTCGTTCATGGTAACCATATGATCGTCCGGCGTTAATTCCACAAGCGGTATGATCTCGTCGGCGTCAGCTTGCTTACTGTCTTGCACCGCTTGGGTATACAATGCCGTCGGATCTGCCTGTACAGGCTCTGACACCGCAGACGAAGTCGTGCCGCCCGAAGGGGACGCACGGCAAGCAGATAAAAACAAACACGCAACGATCAAGAAAAATACAACTATTTTTTTCACGTTCTTTTCCTCCTTACCCCAACAGTACGTCACTAATCAACATAACGCAAAAACCTACCAGCAAAGCATAGGTTGCTCCTTGTTGATGCCCTTCGTGATGGGTTTCGGGAATCATTTCGTCGCTTACCACGTACAGCATGGTGCCGCCCGCAAAGGCCAATGCAAAGGGCAAAATCACCTGTGCCACGTGAACGGCAAAATACCCCAGCAATGCGCCCACCACTTCTACCAAGCCGGTAAACATGGCACATACAAAGGTCTTTTTGGGGGAAACTCCCGCCGCTAACATGGGGCCAATAATGATCATTCCCTCGGGAATGTTTTGCAAGGCGATTCCCCCTGCGATCAACAGCGCCTGATTGGTGTCGCCCGAACCAAAGCCTACCCCTGCGGCAATGCCTTCGGGTAAATTGTGGATAGCAATGGCGGTAACAAACAACAACACCTTGCTCAGTTGCGAGTTGCGGGATTGCTCGGCTTCCCCACCTATCATTTTATGCAAATGAGGCACCACACGGTCGATCACGGTCAAACAGATCGCACCGCAAAACACACCCGCCACCGTGATCCACAAGCCAAATTTCCCACCGTACTCTACCGAGGGAACGATTAGTCCCAACACAGCGGCAGACAGCATAATACCGGCGGCAAAAGAAAGCACCAGATCGGAAAATTTATGAGACATTTTTTTGAAAATAAAACCGATCAACGCCCCAAACACCGTGGCGCCGCCTACCCCCAAAGCAGTAAGTAAAACCATTTCCATACCAATGCCTCCTTACAACATAAAATCGTTTTCAAAAACTACGCGAACAAATTTACAATCTGTCCCCACAAGGTATATCCTTGGCCAAATTCAAAATTCAAAATGCCGATGACAAAAATCGCAAGGATCACCAGCGGTACCACATAGGTCATGTAGCAGCGCATCCAAGATCCCATTTTCAAACCTTTTCCTGCGTTTGCTTCTGCCAGGAAATTGTCAAATCCCCAACCGGCCTTGGTCACCGTAAACAGCACGTAGCACAAAGAACCCAACGGCAAGCAGCAATTGCTGACAATAAAATCTTCCAAATCCAGCACCGAGGACTCGCCGCCGAAGGGACGGAACTCAGACAAAAGATTAAATCCCAAAGCGCAAGGCACAGACAATGCCAAAATGACAACAGCGCAAATCAAACAAGCCTTTTTTCTGCCCCAACCGAACAATTCCCGCACACAAGCCAGGATATTTTCAAACACCGCAACAATGGTAGACATGGCCGCAAACACCATGAACAAGAAGAACAGACTTCCCCACCAGCGACCGGCGGCACCCATATTGTTGAACACACTTGCCATTGCCTCAAACAGCAAGCCCGGCCCCGCTCCCGGTGTAATACCGTAGGTATAGCAAGCAGGAAAAATAATCAACCCTGCCGTAATGGCAACAAAGGTGTCCAACAACAAAATGTTAATTGATTCGCCCAATAACGACCGTTCTTTACCAATATAACTGCCAAAAATCGCCATGGAACCGATCCCCAAGCTGAGAGTAAAGAAGGATTGGTTCATAGCCCCTACGACTACGTTGCCGTCGATTTTGGTCAAATCGGGCTTGAGGTAAAAGGTAAGACCCGTAGCGGCACCCGGCAAGGTCATGCTATAGACCGCCAAGGTGATCATAAGTCCCAACAGAGCAAGCATCATATATTTGGTGACCCGCTCTACCCCTTTTTGCAGACCAAATGACAGAATCAGAAACCCAAACACCACAACAAACGCCATAGAACCAACCATAATGGCAGGATCCGACAGCATATTGCCAAACAGGTTGGAAGAAGCCGTTTCGGAAATCCCGGTCATTTTGCCGCCCAAAAACGAAACGAAATAGTATACGATCCAACCGGTCACCGAGGTGTAAAACATCATAAGCAAAACGTTGGCAACCAATGCGCCGTATCCGTGCAAATGCCATTTTTGCTTGGGCTTTTGCAATTTTTGGTACAGCTTTATGGGACTGGCTTGGCTGGCACGCCCCAGCGCAAATTCCACCACCATAATAGGCAACCCCAAAATAAACAAAAAAAGTAAATACAACAGCACAAAGGCGCCGCCGCCGTTTTCCCCTGTCATGTAGGGAAACTTCCATACGTTTCCTACCCCAATGGCACACCCGGCACTCAGCAATATAAAGCCAAGGCGACTGCCCAAACGTTCTCGTTCCATAATACATGCTCCTTTTTTACTATATACAAAACTGTACCAATTGTAACCGAAAAGTTGCTTTTCGTCAATGAAGAAATGCGTCCTACCACTCAACAGCAGGCAGTTGAGAAAAATCCGAAATATAAAAATCGTTTTGTTCTTTCATTTGTTCCGCATATTCTGCCGAAGAGGGGTCATAAACACCGCACACCGTCATACCTGCCGATTTGGCGGTCATGTCGGCATTCAGGTTATCATCCAAAAACAACACCCGTTCCACCGGTACCCCCATTTTCTCTGCCGCCGCTCTGTAAATGTCGGGGTCGGACTTGGTGGTACCAAAATCGTCACAAGACCAAACGTGGTCAAACCAATCAAAGATCCCCAACCGTTTTAGACAAGCGTCCAGCGTAACGTGCGGGCTGGCGGTTAATATATTTAATCGGTTACCCCGCTCTTTTAAGGCGCGCAAAACGTCGATCACATACGGTTTGGCTTCAATATGATAAAAATAGGCGTCTAACATCGTCTCTTTCATTTTTTCTATGATCTCTTCTTTGGTTAGCGGTACCCCTATGGTCACGTAGTATTCCGCTGTTCCCAACAACCCCAACGGCGTAATGGTTTTGACAAGATCCTCGCCGTAGGGCGTGTGAGTATCATCCAGAATCTTTAACATGGTCGTAACAAACACCGGCATGGAATCCACCAGGGTGCCGTCAAAATCAAACAAATAGGTTCGCATGATTCTCCCTCATTCTTTTCGATGTAAAAAGGCGAAGCTGCCGCCTCGCCTTGTATTTTGCTTAATCCAAATGGAATTCGCCCAACGTAGTGGAACGAACGTAATCCTCTTTCAACGCCATCAGTTTGGCCATATGAGGTTGTCCTATGTGGACTTGCTGATGTTGCTTGGTTTCCCACCGTTCAATCAACAACAATTGGTTGGGATCGCTTTCGGAAAAATAGTAATCATACCCGTAGCAACCGTCTTCATTGAGAATTTCATCTAAAATCCCCTCGGCTTTTACCCGCTGTACAAAGGCTTCTCGCATATCGGGCAAACAGTCAAACACAACGTAAATTGTATACATCGTATAACCCCTTTGCTGATTTTGTTTATTATACCACAACATATTGTGTTTGACAACAATTTTTGCGGGATTTTTCAGATTTTTCTTTATGGTTGACTTATAAAAATGGATCAAAAAATCCACAATACAAACACAAACCCCGCTTAACCGACCACATCGATCGTTAAGCAGGGTCTGTTTCGATTTGAAATAAACTGTTATTCCGTTTGGGGTGCTTCAACGTTTTCTTGTACCATAGGTGGAACTACGTCTGCCATAGGCACACTTCCCACTGCAGGAGCAAAAGCGGTTACTTCTGGTGTAGGCACAAATTTAACCTTTGGGGTTTTTTCGGTAACCAAAGCTTTTAAATACTTGACAATGGTCAACAAACCGATCGCCAAAAGCAAAATGCCAAAACCCATATGAATTGCTTCAAACATTTTTACGGTTGCTCCTCTTTCGGTGTCCATTTTTGTTTGCAAGAGTTTATTTGTTTCTGAAACTTTTTCATATACCGCCATGGTATTGTTAGCTCCTTGTGCAGCCGCTTGTTGCATTCCGGTATAGGCGTCACCACCATATGCCAAATCCGGTTCTGTTTCTGGTATGACCGTTTGTTCTGCCGCGTAAGGGAAAAAGGTCAAA
>JAFYMD010000017.1 GCA_017556785.1 Clostridia bacterium
GCCTCCCCTGTGTAAGGGGAGGTGGCAAAACCAAAGGTTTTGACGGAGGGGTTGTAAAAAACGGCGAGCGGACAATCCCCTTTCTTTTTGGGATTACGGATTGCCACGGCGTCGGAACAAAGGGAGGTACGGATTGCCACGGCGTCGGAACAAGGCTCCGCTACAGCGTTTCCCCCTGCGGGGAAAACTTGCGTGCTACGCTGTTCCTCCTTTTCCCCAAAAAGCGTTGCTTTTCGGGGACCCCTTTTTGACGGCTCGCAATGACAGGAATTGGGTGGGTTTGTTCGTGGTACCCTTATGTAGTTGAAGGATAAAACCGATTTACGACATTACGCAATCACACTTCCCACTTATGTCATTGCGAGGAGGAGCGTCTTGTCCGCTCCTCCGTGGCAATCCGTCCTTCTTTTCAAAAAGGACAATCCCTCAGTCATTGAGCTATGCTCAATGACAGCTCCCTTTACACAAGGGAGCCGAACGAATTACGTTCCCTTTTTAGGCTATGTTTATGAAACCAAGGTTGTCAGTCTGTATACTTTTTTAGCGATAGGTTAAGTTTAAAGGGTTATGGAACAATATAATTTCCTTTTGCGTCATAAAAGGGATCCCCCCAACGACAGTAGTTCCCTTTTCCGTCATGAAAACAATTACCGGGTACACAAAGATACCCTTTTGAATCGTAAAATGGATTGCCCCAAGCACAATAGTTGCCTTGAAAATCATAAAATGCATTGCCGGATTGGCACAAATTGCCGCGCCCATCGGTAAAGAGAAAGGATTTTGATTCATTTTCGGAAGAAACGGGGCTGGGTGTAGTTACAGCTGTATACGTAGAGGAGTCCGATGTCCAACTGACAGAGGCTGAAAACAATCCAATTCGTGCACTTTTAGAGCCGTGATTTGCCGCCATGCGTAACCATTTCGCGGCTTGTTCTTTTGCTTGTATTTGTTGTGCGCCACTGGTGTTGAGAGCTTGTTTTAAGTATAGTTTGCCGACCGCTTCCATTGATTCCACACTACCTAATGCGGCAGCTTTTTTATAAAAATCCATGGGTGTCATACCATTTTGTGGATGATAATGTCCAAGTTCGCAAAGAAGACCCAAATTGTTCCAGGCAACGTCGATTTCGGCATGCTTTCCTATGGCGTCAATAAAATATTGAATGCTTTCGCGCGGTCTCTTTTTTTCACTGAACAAAATACATCCAATAAAACAAAATGTGTGGCCCATGAACTCATCGTCGATGTTGCAATGGGTTGCCCGTGTAAAGTAATCCAAAGCCAAATCATAATTGGCCCGGATTCCCTCGCCCAAATAATAGATTCTTCCCAAGTGATAATAGGACATGCCATGTTGCGGGTCGCGTTGCAAGGCGTATTGGAACCATTGGATTGCCAATGGAATGTTTACTTCCATGCCATCACCGTTGAGGTGCATATATCCAATGGAATAAATGGCATCTACGTGACCGGCATCTGCAGCTGTTTTATAACAAGCAAAAGCCTTGGGATAATCAACGGAATATTCATCTGTGCCAAAATAATAGCATTCGCCCAAAGTGTAATACTCTTGTGGTGTTTTTACCGATTGAAGCCGTTTGCCGCAATGTGTGCAAAAGGATTGTAAATCATTCACTATTGTTCCGCAGTTTGGACAATACATAGTATATCTTCCTTGTTTATATAATATGGTCGATAGGCAGTTTGGTTTGGTTATTTTTTATTCGTTTGCCAAGCGGATGAAGGTTTGGGAGGAATACCCCACGATTTCTCGTCCCGCATAATTGATGCGTACCTTGTACCACACGGGATTTTTGGCATCGCCGGTGTTGATGGTTTCCAATATGGTAACAGGGGAGCCTTGGGCTTGCTTGACAATGCTCTTTTTATTGCCCGGTTCCAAATAAATGCAGGGGTAATTGGTGCCGGGGCCTTCCCGCAGGTTCAGCCACGATTTGGGGTCTTTGATCTGCACGTACCCCAACTGTTCGCCTGTGGCTTCCATCGGTTCGGCAGGGGGCGTGCCATAGGTGGCGTTGTCGGGGGTTACCCATTGTTGTCCGGTCAGCCGATAGGGGTCGTACACCACCGTCATGTTGTTGGTGTAGGCGTTAAAGCGGTTAAAGAAATTGGCGGCGGCGGTGGCATCTTGCTGGTCGGCGGACAAGGTATAGTCGTTTTCTTCTACCGAAACCAAGTCTCCGTTGGCGGCAATGCGATAAATAACGTAGGAGTAATAGGAGGCTCCGCCATCTCGCTTGTTCATGTAATAAGACATGAGATGGGGCTTGCCGTTTAGGGAGACCAAATAGATGGCATCATTTATCTCGTAAGAGGTAAAATAGGCGTTTCCGTTTACCCCAACCACGTAGGTATAATACTTATCTTCCACGGTGGTGGTAAAAATGGTTTCGTTGCCCGGTGCGTCAGACACATCTGCCGAAACGGCATATAAAATGGTAAGATCGGTATAGCGGGACTTCATATAGGCATAAGCGGCGGCGGGATCGTTTGACACCACACCCGGCAGATAAATGTCTTGATCGTTGAGGCGCAGGTATCCGTTTTGGGTAGAAACCGACAGATCAGAGCCGTAAGAAACGGGTTCTTGTGCTACGGTACAACGTACAACGGTTTTGCCGTTTTCCACGTCTATCAACAAAATGGCAGTATGGTTGGCAAATTCCTTTTGTATCAATTGACCGCTTGTGCTTGCGGGACAGCTGTCGTACCAGGTTTTGTATAAGGTAGGTAGAACGATTATCGTTTCGGATTGTCCGTCGCCGTCGTAATCCCCTTGTTGGGTGATCAGGTCAGAGGAAAAATTCTTGCCGAAATGATCGAGCAAAGCGCTGACCAATTGGGTGTGGCAATCCCCCTCTATGGACAGGGTAGCTAAGTCGGAAATGGGCACCGAGGGGTCATGCAGACCAATGGTTTCCTTGTGGGTGTTCCAGGCTTGCTCGGTTACTTCTTTTCCTTCGATCTCGTAATACATTTGGTCGCGCAGATATTCATATTGGGGGGTGTTCGGCCATCCGGTAACACGGAACAGCGAGCGGTCTTCGGTAACAAAATGCTTGTTCCATTGTTGCCCGTTCCAGCTGGAAAAGGCTTCTCCGTGATTAACGTTTATGCCGTCTTCACCGGGCATGCCACCCCCATGATTATAGAGATTTGCCCGATAAATGGTGTTGCTGTTGTCGATGTATATGGCGCTGCCGTAGGAATCGCCTAAATCCAGCGCTTTTCTGGTGGCGGTGTTTTTCGGGTCAAATGAGAAGACGAAAAATGCTCCATCTTTGCCTGCCACAATCAGGTCGGTGTTTTGGTCTTTGTCAAAATCAGCCACGTAGGCATTTTCGCAGAGAAACGCTTTGGTTTCGTAGCCTCCGTGAACGTACCAATAGTATTCTCCCAACCATTGCGACAAAGCGGCATATTCCACCTGTTGCACGGTGGATTGCAATTGGTCATCTTGCAAGGTGACCGGCTTGGCGTTGACCGACTGCTTGTCTATGGAAATTCGTCCGGTAAGCAACATAAAAGCCCCCAAACCAATGGCCACGGTCAGCAACACCGAAACAGCGATACTGATGATCAACCAAACTTTTTTTCCGGTACTCATGATACTACTCCTGCCTTTCCGATGTTATTTCTTTTCGGGATCGCGGGTGGTCAAAAACGTGGTGGTGCGTTCCAGCGAATCGCGGGAATTGCCCCAGTCGGCATCTTCGGTGTTGTTGCGGTAGTCGTACATATCGCAAAAATGCTTTACGTCTTTGTGAAGTTCTTGCAAGGCCGCCAGGGTGATCTTGGTCAAATCATCTTTGCATTGACTGCGGTATTTTTTCGACAGATTTTTGTCGGCCGCTTCGGTGAGCAGGGCGTAGTGTGGCAGACAAAATTGCGGTTGCTCGGCAAACAACTTGCGGAACTCCCGATCGTTTTCGTACAAAATCATGGTGTTGCGTACCAGCGCGGTCATGCCGTTTTCCACTTGATGGCACACAAAGCAGGATTCGGTCATTTTTTCGCCCGCCTTGCCTTTGCCGGAATTGGTGGACAAAAATCCCCCAAACACCTTTTTTTCAATTTCTTTCAGGTGGCTTTCCATCATCAACGCCACCGACAAACGGTTGCGGCGGCCAAGCATTTTTTTGTAATGGGTAAAGCAAAATCCCTCTTTGTTGGTTTGGATTCGCACGTCCGGCTCCATCATGGCGGCACCCATAATGTACTCTAACATACGCTCCTCTAACATGTCGCGCATGCGGCAAATGGGACACCCATCTTTTGGCTCAAAAACCTCTGCCACGGGAATACTGCAAATATCCGATCGCATGGTATCACTTCCTTTAAAAATATTGTACCATAATCAAGGAATTTGTCAATAGGGCAACCAAGCCCAAGAGGGGTTTGCCGTCGGCCAAAAAAGAAATTTGAAAAAATATAAAAAAATGCTTGACAAATGGGGATAGTGTGCTATAATAATCAAGCGTCAAGTTGACGGCTGTGGCCTGGTAGTTCAGCTGGTTAGAACGCTAGCCTGTCACGCTA
>JAFYMD010000176.1 GCA_017556785.1 Clostridia bacterium
GACGACGTGTTCGTATATGCTCCCGTAAAACCCGTTGTGGAACAAGGTTCTTCTATTCTCGGTCACGACGGTTGCCTCAACTTCTTTGCAGGCCCCACCAACACCGCATTTGCCGCTGAATTCAACTTCTACAACGTTCACTATGATACCACCCACGTAGCAGGTAGCTCGGGCAGTAACTTGGACGACCTGTTCGAAGCTTTGTCCATGATGTCTTGCGGCAAAATCAATCCCGCTTCCATGGTAACCCACGTTGGCGGTTTGGATTCTGTAGTAGAAACCACCTTGAATCTGCCCAAGATCCCCGGCGGTAAAAAACTTATTTACACCCACATTTCCATGCCTTTGGTTGCTATTGACGATTTGGCCGAGTTGGGCAAAACCGATCCCATGTATGCCAAATTGGCAGAATTGGTTGCCGCCAACAACGGCTTGTGGAGTGCCGAAGCAGAAAAATATCTGCTTGCCAATGCAAAAGCTCTGTAAATTTATAACTAACCCCGTTTGCGGGTAAAAATATTGGAGGAAATCAAAATGAAAATCTTTTTGGACAGCGCACATATCGAAGACGTAAAAAAAGCATATGATATGGGTGCCATTTCCGGTGTTACCACCAACCCCACCATCATTTCTCGTGAAGGTCAAAAATTCGAAGAATTGTTGGATCAAATTACCGCTATTATGACCGACGGCCCCGTATTTGCCGAAGTTTTGGCTGTAGAATCCGAAGGCATGATCAAAGAAGGTATGGAACTGTGGAACAAATACCAAGATAAAAACATCGTGGTAAAGATCCCTGCCATCCCCGAAGGCTTCAAAGCTGTAAAAGCTTTGTCCGCTCAAGGCGTTCGCGTTTGCGTAACCGTTGTTTACTCTGCTGTTCAAGCTCTGCTTGCCGCTAATGCTGGTGCTATGTACGTTGCTCCCTTTGTTGGCCGTATGGACGACATCGGTGAAAACGGTTTGAACCTGGCTGCCGAAATTCGCGAAATTTTTGACGCACAAGGCATTGAAACCCAAATCATCGCCGCTTCTGTTCGTCATCCTGTTCACGTTACCGAATTGGCTAAAATGGGCGTAGATATCGCCACCATGCCTTTCAAAGTAATCCAACAAATGGCTACCAACCCCAACACCGCAAAAGCAGTTGACGGGTTCTTGAAAGACTGGGAAAAAGTGCCCAAGGAATAATTCATGCATAAAAAAAGAGCAATCTCAAGCGAGATTGCTCTTTTTTTGTTACTTGGTGAGAAAATTCTCGTTTTGATGTGTTTAATAGGTAGATAAGGTAGTAATTGACTTTAAATGAAGATTATGGTAAAATAACATTGTAAAATGATAAATGAAAGGCGGCGAAGATTATGACAAAACGAATGATTGGGGTAATAATGGTACTTACAATGGTGTTGCTGTGTTTTTCTATTCCGGCAAATGCTTTATCACCTGCTCCGGAGCGATACCAGAGTGGGGAAATATACTATCGCACAAACTGGACTAACTATGCGTGGTTGTCCGGTTTTGCAACCGATAAAGCTACTGTCGTTTTACCTAAAACGATCGATGGGTACAATATTCTTGAAATGGAATCCATGTTGGAAATTAGTGATAAGACCTCCCATATCAAGGTAGCTGACGATAACTTAATGTTTGAGGATATCGATGGTATTGTTTATGATGAATCACGAACGATCTTGCGCCGTGTACCGGTCGGCCGTTCCGGTCATATAACCATTCCGGAAGGGGTGGAACAAATCAGTGAATGTGCTCTTTATGAATGCAAAAAAGTTACGAGCGTAACGTTGCCTAAAAGTTTGAAGGAAATAGGAAGCAGTGCTTTTTGGGGTTGTACTTCTCTTAAAAAAATCACAATTCCGGAGAATGTGGAATCCATAGGCAGAAGTTGTTTTGACCAATGCAATTCGCTTGAAGAGATTCAATTTATAAACGAGGATTTTGAGTGCCAGTATAATATGTTTGGTGATATCCCCTATACAAGGAATATTTGTAAATGGGAGAATGGTGCCTGTTATATGGGTGACCATTTGGTAAAAACCAATGATCAACTTCCGGCTGATTTTGTCATAAAAGAAGGTACGCGAGTAATTGAAGAAAATGTCATTTCGTATGCACAGCGTGCTCGGTTACAAACAGTTTATATACCCGATAGCGTTGAAGAAATACAATGGAACGCCTTTTCCCAGTGTATAAATTTACGAGAGATTCGTATGCCTGAAAAAGGTTGCAACATTGAAGATGGGGCTTTTTACTCAACAGCGTATTATGAAAATGCTTCCAATTGGCAAGATGGTCAATTATATATCGGAAACCATTTAATATTTGCCGGACCCAACGATTTGGTTCGGGATGGAACCCTGTCTATTGCCGGTGGTGCACTTAAATCAAAACAAATATACAGTAATCTCAGAATACCCAAATCGGTAACCCATATTTCTGAAAATCTGCGCGGCTTTCAGGCTGAGGTGTACAATATTATCTTGTACCAGGGAAATGATCATTTTCAAGTTATAGATGGCGTGCTGTATCGAAAAGCAGACCATACACTCTTGCTTGCACCTTGTGGTATTACCGAGGTAAACGTGTTGGCGGGAACCAAAACGATCGCTTCGGTTGCATTTCAGGGATGTAAAGAACTTGAGCGGATTACTTTGCCCAACTCCTTAGAAACCATTCAGAGTTATGCTTTTGCTGAATGCTCAAAGTTGGAACAAATTCAATTGCCGGATTCATTGAAAATAATGGATGAAAATGCATTCTACCAAGCGGGCGCAATAAAAAATCTCACTATTCCCCAAAATTTGAAAAATGGTTTCGGATTCAGTTCACTCAATCAAATCGAAACGCTTAAGTATTCACATGGTGTACAGCGAATGGAATTGGTTGGTTCCGTGTATAAATTGAAAACAATCGACGTTCCTTATACCGTTCGAGCAATTTCGGCAGATTTTTTCCATGGTGATTTCACCTTGTTGGTTGCCAGCAACTCCTTTGCTTTGGAATTCGCCAAGGCATACAACATTCCGTATCAGATCAACAAAGAAGGTCCCAAGCCTGTGGAATCCAAGCCTCAGCCAAAACCCACGGCCAGTTCCAAAGCGGAATCGCAGGTATCGGTACCGTCGGTGGTTACTCCCGTTGAGAGCAATGTAACCCCCACCGATGTCCCCACCGATACCCCTACCGATACCGCCACCGATACCCCTACCGACCGCAGTGGTGTCGGCGGCGGATGGATCTGGTTTGCAGTGGGCGGCGTAGCCTTGCTTGCCGTAGGCGGAGCGGGCTGGCTGTTCATAAAGAAAAAGAAATCATAACAACAAGAAAAGCAGGTGGCATATGTCACCTGCTTTATTTTTTTGGATCATCGATTCATTCACCAGAATCTTGCTTTTTTCTCTTTTTTTGGTGTGCAAGGATCACCAAAGGGATGATAATGGACGGGGCAATCATCAAAGCAAGACAAAACAGAGCAATCAACAGATTGGAGAAACGCTTGCGTGCCGGCTCCTTTGATGCCCTCCTTTGTGGGATGAGGTGGATGTAGAGGACGAGGAGGAGCTGAGTATTGTCAAAACCAAAAAAATCTCGGTCAAGCCACTCAGTGCCGAAGAGGCAGTACTGCAGATGGAACTGCTGGGACACAACTTTTTCATGTTCCGCAACGATGACACCGGCGAAATTAATCTGGTATACCGTCGGAAGAACGGTGACTATGGTTTGATTGAACCGGATTGATCCGACGAATAAACTGCAAAAGGTCTGCACAATCGTGCAGACCTTTTATATATGATATGTATGATTAACGTTCTTGCCAATATTTCCGATCCAAGGTGCGGTACTGAATGGCCTCGGCAATGTGGTCTTGATGAATGATTTCGCACCCTTCCAGGTCGGCGATGGTGCGTGAGACCTTCAAAATACGGTCGTATCCCCGCGCCGACAAGCCCAGTTTGTCAAACACGGTTTTCATCATGGCTTGGGCGGCATCGTCCAAACGGCAATACTCTTGCAAAAGTGGTGCTTGTAACGATGCGTTGGCAAAGATGCCGGCCTCCTTGTATCGTTCCAATTGAATCGTTCGGGCACGGTTGACCCGTTCTCGTATGGCTTGTGAGCTTTCTTCCGGCTTGGTGGAGCTTAATTGCTCGTATTCCACCGGAGGAACCTCCACGTGAATGTCTAACCGATCAAGCAAGGGTCCGCTAATACGATTGATGTATTTGGCGGCGGCACCGGGCGCACAGGTGCATTTACGGGTAGGGTGCCCAAAAAATCCGCAGGGACAAGGGTTCATGGCGGCAACCAGCATGAGATCACAAGGATAGGTCAAGGTGCCCGCTACACGGGCAATAGACACCTGTCCGTCCTCGATCGGTTGGCGCAACCCTTCGATTGCGGTACGAGAAAATTCCGGCAATTCGTCCAAAAACAGCACACCGTTGTGAGCCAACGATACCTCACCCGGCTTGGGGATGGTGCCACCGCCCGACAACGCAACTGCCGAAACGGTATGATGGGGAGAGCGGAACGGGCGTACCTTTACCAGCGGGGTGTTGGCAGGCAAAACCCCTGCAATCGAATGAATTTTGGTGGTTTCTATGGATTCTTCAAAGGTCATGTCGGGCAGAATAGAGGGCAATCGTCTTGCCAACATACTTTTTCCCGAGCCGGGCGGCCCAATGAGCAGCAGGTTATGGGAGCCGGCGGCGGCAATTTCCATGGCGCGCTTGACCTGTTGTTGTCCCTTTACGTCGGAAAAATCGGGGTAATTGGTTGGGGGAACAAAGGGAAAATCTTTTTCCTTCACCGGTTGAATCGGACGTCTGCCGAGCAGGTGCTCTAACAAACTATCTAAATCTTTGACAGGATAAACTTCGATTCCTTCAATCACCGAGCCCTCGGGGGCATTTTGTTCGGGAACGTAGATCTTTTTATACCCCAGTTGCCGTGCTTTTATAACCATAGGCAAAACCCCTGCGGCTTTGCGTAATTCCCCCGAAAGGGAGAGTTCTCCCAAAAATATGCTGTCGGCAGTATGTAGGCGAATCTGCTTTGACGCCAGCAAGATCGACAGCGTGATCGGTAAATCATATAACGGGCCGGTCTTTTTGGTGTCGGCAGGCGCTAAATTTACCGTAATGCGGCTGGCAGGGTAGGTAAAGCCGTGGTTTTTTATACAAGAACGTACCCGTTCACGAGATTCTTTTACCGCAACGTCGGGCAACCCTACAATATCAAAGCGGGGCAATCCGCCTGAAACGTATGCTTCTACTTCTACTAGGTAGGCATCCATTCCGTTGAGTCCCATGCTAAAAAGCTTGTCTAACATTGCCGTCATCCTCTCTGATTTATACGAAAGATGAAAAACCCTCTCCCAGCACTTGACCGACATCGGCAACAGTCATAAATGCGTGAGGATCAATTTGTTTTACCAATTGCTTTATGCGCCATACTTCGTTGCGCCGTACGGCACAAAATAATACTTGCCGTGGTTTTTGGCTGTAGCCGCCCACACCGTTAAAAAGCGTGACTCCTCTCATCATTTCGGTTAATATGGCATGATTGATCTCACTTGCTTTTTGGGAAACAATGTAGATCATCTTACCGGAACCTGCGTTGTACAAGAGTCGGTCGAGGACGGTGGTGGAAGAGAAAATGACAATACAGGCGTATAGCCCGCTGTCTACGTTGCGGTAAATAACAGCCGACAAAACTATGATAATGGCATCGATCATCAATATCATTTGCCCTAAACCGACAGAGGATCGGTGTCGTAACAGTAATTTGGCAATAATATCGGTACCGCCTGTGGAGCCGCCCCGCAAAAGGATAAGCGCCAATCCTACCCCCGAAAAAACACCACCGTAAATTGCCGCTAATAGCCGATTGCCGTGATAAGCAGGCAAAACCATGGCAAACAGGTCGATCAACACCGAAATCATGATGGTGGCAACCATTGTTTTTGCCAAAAAGTTACGTCCCAAATAAAACAGAGACAGTAAAAACAAGGGGAGATTCAATACCAATACCGAAGTGCCGACCGGCACTTCGAATAAATGATTCAGTAAGGTAGCCAGGCCGGTCAGCCCACCCGGTGCAATAGAAGCGGGTAGCGTAAACACGTTGACCGCCAAAGCATATAAGCTTCCGCCAATGAAAAATGCGGCAAAATCCTTTGCCGATTCTTTTGATTTTGACACATCATCACCCCGAGGTAGTATGTGACAAAATCAGCGAAATATTACCAAGTAAACTTGGTTAACTGTCCTTCTTCCTGTAACCCGACAAAATCGGTTTGACGCAAGGCTTCGTACACACCCACACACACCGAATTGGAAAGATTTAAACTGCGTGCCTGAGAAATCATGGGTAACCGTACGCAACTGTCGGGATTGGCTTTCAGCAATTCTTCGGGTAAGCCTTTGGTTTCTTTTCCAAAAACCAAATAGTCACCGTCTTGGTAGGTTACTTGTGCGTAATGACGGGGGGCTTTGGTGGTAAAGTAGTAAAAATTCCCTTGGTTTTTGGCAAAAAAGTCGTCTAAATCCTTATAAAAGGTAATATCCAACAAATGCCAATAATCCAAGCCGGCACGTTTCAGCTTTTTGTCATCGATCACAAAGCCCAAGGGCTCGATCAAATGCAACCGACTGCCGGTGGCGGCGCAGGTACGGGCAATGTTGCCGGTGTTTTGTGGAATTTCGGGTTCCACCAGCACAATGTTAAATGCCATGAATTAC
>JAFYMD010000177.1 GCA_017556785.1 Clostridia bacterium
GTAAATAGCTCTTGTGCTGCAGGGACAACGACTTATTACCCATATACTTATGAGGTGGCTCATTTAAATAATTGGGATGCCAAACATGATGACAGTAAAATCTTTTCTCCCAAATATGTTTGGAACTATTTGAATGGCGGAGTGGATGGTGGCCTTACAAAGACCGCTTGTTACGATTTTTTAAAAGAACAGAGTTCTGTTCGCTGGAGTGAATTCCCGCAAAACGCAGCTTCGGTAGAATTGGATTGGTATCAAGGTGCAAACAGTTCCGTGACAGCTGCTGCATTGTATCAGGCGCAGCAAACACGGTTGGCTGATTATCGTTGTTTGTGGATTGCCAATGGGAGTACAACGGGAACGTTTATTACTGATGCAACAGATAGCGACTTGAATCACATGAAGGAATTGTTGAGTAATGACAAAGTTTTATCCATTAGTACAGAATGTGGAATTTATCATTATTTATTAGGAGAAAATGGCGAGTATGCTGTTGTAGCTGGTGAACCAACTGGAGGCGCTCACGGACTTACTATTGTGGGGTTTGATGATTCCTTTCGATGCGATTTTAACGGCGACAGAGTATATGAGCCGTTTGAATACGGGGCATTTAAAGTGGCTAATTCTTGGGGGAGTAACCGAGAATACCACAATGGTGGTTATTTTTGGTTGATGTATGATGCTTTGAATCCGGTTTCAAGACTTCCCAAACAAAACACAAGTAATGAGGTTGTGAATGCTATTACTAGTGAAAATCGGATACAGTTTATATATTCAAACATATATTACTACATTGAAGTCGAAAATGTCCAACCCGAACTTATGGTCGAAGTCACCCTTGGTCAAGAAGTGCGAAACGATATTGAAGTAAGTTTGAGCAGCTACCAGCAATATAATCCTGGTATGAAGAACGACCGACCGACTTTTTTGAGTGGTGTGGGTGGCCCATTGGATTTTGGCGGTAGTTCCGAAAATGCTTACGGAACAAGAACATTTTTGTTTGATTATGGTGATTTGTATATTGGCGAAAATTATGAATACCAAGTTACAATCAAAGACTGTGTGGCAGGAAACAGCGCAACGAACATTTTATCCATTCGCTGGCTAGATGCCAATGGGAATGTCATACGCAACCTTGGCAACCAAGGGTCAGTTAATGGTGATAACAAAACGTTTTCTTGGGATGATCACGGAGATGGTTTCAGCGTAGCGACGCCAATTACGTTGCATTCTATTAGTGATGGTGTAGGAGCGATTGAACGGGTTGGCGATAGCGATGTTTTCGAGTTTATTCCCTCTACCACCGGTAAGTACCTTTTCTACACAATCGGCGATTTGGATACTATGGGGTATTTATATGATACCGAAGGCGAGGAAGCACTAACCAGCGGGGATGACGAATGGTTAGAAGGGAACAACTTTGCTTTAACACAGACACTAACAGCCGGTCAAACCTACTATATTGAAGTAACTGCCTACGGAACCAATACCGGTTCCTATACGTTATTGGTTTGCAAGGATTTTTACTCATCCGCTTTGGCAAGTACCAACCAAGATGCCAGACGGGTACAAATGCAGTTCGAGACATCACCGATATACAACCAGTTGCAGCTTCGCTTCCGTAATACGGATTATTTTATAAATAAACCTACTGCAAACTATTTTGAGGGAACCTATTCGGACGGCACTAAGATTAGAGCTACTGTATCTCCATCGGGGAACGGCCTGAGTATGGTTTGGTATTTGCAAATTAAGATGTCTCCCACTTCTGTTGGTATGACCGATTCATTTACGGCTACATTTACAACAGACTATCTTTCGGATGAGTTAGAAAATACATTAACAGGGTTAGTTGCTTACGATTCTTCGGTCGTGACAGGCGTTTCTGAAAAATCGGCAAACAGTTTACAATTATTGGTAAACAGTTTGACTACTACGGGACATAGCTTGACCGTTTATAATTGGGACAATTCAGAAGTTTTGGTTACTTCGACGATCAAAGCCGCAACCGGCATGAAAATCGTTAAACGAAACAGTTCCAACCAAATTGTGGAAGTGTTCTATGTTGTGGTTTATGGCGATGTTACAGGAGCTGGTGATGTCAATTTGTTGGGCAACGGAGATATTGGTGCTGATGATGCAATGGAGATTTTGAAAGAAACGGTAGGAAAAGTGGAGTTTGTGGGATTGGCTACGATTGCAGCTGACGCTGACCACGATGGTGAAGTAGGATCAAACGATGCGTTAGAGATCAATAAGGATGTTGTCGGCAAAACGACTATCAACCAAAATGTTGCTGTAACGACCGTACCGGATGATTGCTATTTTCTCACTCCCGTTATATTTGCGTAATATCCGTTGCTTTTTTGCAGGTCGGCAATACGACCATCAATCAAAACAGCACCATTACCGAGGCGGTTGATGAAACCTGTTATTTCCAAACGGCGGTTGCCTTTTAATTTTTGAAGTAATAATAATAGGGAGCACCGTAGTGAAACGGTGCTCCCTGTTGTTTGTCTAGTATTGTTTGCCAATATAATACTGTTGTTCTTTTTTCCGTTTGTGTTCAAAGGTTTCATAGGCTTGTTGGGAAAAGCCACTTGCTTCGAAATAAGCGGGTACGTCGGTATAGGGGCAGTTTGAATCTACCTCTTGCCAAACTTTGATCAGGCATTTGATCCGATTGTTGGCGGTAACGGCAGAAAATTCCGGATCTTCGTCACAATCGTTTATCACGTTGGCAACATAGCACTCGGTATCATAATCGGCAAATTGTAACAAATAACGTAATTCATCGGTTGCTTGCATGGGGGGACCTCCTTAGACATGCCAAATAGCAACGGAAATTGTACCATATCCGTGTGTCGATTGCAACCCAAAACATGGGGCAAGATTTGTTTTTCTTCATTGACGGAAAGCGAAAAATATGGTATAATCCAACTGTCCTGTCACCACGGTTTGTCCTGATGCATAGGTTGCAATGGTGATGCAAAATGAAACGTTGTCGAAACAAACCGAAGCAAGCGGCTCAACGTCGTCGTTTGGCAGGGTTGTGTTTGACCTTGGCGGGAATTTTGGCGGTGTTGTTTTGGTTTGTGGGACAGGTAGAACCTTTGCTGGTGCGGTTGGCGCAAAACAAGGCGCAAAGCGTTACGTTAAAAATTATTCATGATCGGGTGGGAGAATGGCTTGCATCGGAAGAGATCACCTACGATTCTTTGGTGCAATTCGGTTATAACCCCGACGGCGAATTGATTTATTTAGAGACCGACATGGTCAAACTAAACACCCTAAAAGCCCATGTTGGATCTCGTATACAACAAAGCTTTGACCAACATGATTTCGGTGCTATCTCCATTCCGTTGGGTACGTTGTTGGGCGGCGATCTGTTGGTGGGGCGGGGGCCCTCTTTGCGGTTCCCGGTGGAAATGTCCTGCTCGGTACAATGTACCTTTACCAATTTGTTTGACGATGCGGGCATTAACCAAACACGACACCAGATTTTATTGGAAATTACCGGTACCACCTTGGCGGTGGCCGATTGGTGTAAAACCTCTACCAAGGTAACCACCAACTTTATTGTGGCCGAAACCATTTTGGTAGGAAAGGTGCCGGAGTATTTTACCGACGTGGAACATTCCGCCGATGCGTTGCAAGATATAAACGATTACGGGTACGATATCAATTGAGGTGATGCAAATGCAAACACAACAAGCAAAAGAAAGAATCGATCAACTGCGGGAGTTGTTGCGGTACCACGCCGCGCGGTATTACAACGACGACAGCCCCGAAATCACCGATTTTGAATACGACCGTTTCATGCGTGAGCTGGAAACGCTGGAAGATCTGTTCCCTCAATTCGATGAGCAGGATTCTCCGACCCATCGGGTAGGGGGTGCCGCGTCCAAGCAGTTTACGGCGGTGACCCATACGGTACCCATGGAAAGCCTGCGAGATGCCTTTTCCTTTGAAGAATTGCAAGAGTTTGATCGTAAGATCCGCGAGGTGGTCGACCGCCCTGTGTATAGTGTAGAACCCAAGATTGACGGCCTTTCGGTTTCGTTGGAGTACCAAAACGGGGTTTTTGTTCGCGGATCGACTCGCGGTGACGGGGTGACCGGGGAAGACGTGACCGCCAATTTGAGTACCATTAAGACTATTCCCAAACTCTTAAATACCAAAGTCCCCTCGTTGGAAGTGCGCGGGGAGGTATATATGTCTCACAAAAGTTTTTTAAACTTGGTGGCAATGCAAGAATTACGAGACGAAAAACCTGCCAAAAATCCTCGTAACGCGGCGGCAGGGGCTTTGCGGCAAAAAAATCCCGCCGTGACAGCCGAACGGGATTTGGACATTTTTTGTTTTAACGTACAACAAGCAGACGGTCTATCGTTTGACTCGCACATTGAGTCATTGAAGACCATGAAAGAATTGGGTCTGTCCGTTTTGCCTTTTTATGATCGATGCGAAGGGATCGACCAAGCAATCCAAGCGGTGCAAGCCATCGGTGATCGCCGTGGTGAACTGCCCTTTGACATAGACGGTGCGGTAATCAAAATCGACAATTTGGCTCTGCGGGAACGGTTTGGCAGTACTGCCAAATTTCCACGTTGGGCAATTGCTTATAAGTACCCGCCGGAAGAAAAAGATACCACCTTGCTCAACGTGGAAATTCAGGTGGGACGTACCGGTGTGTTGACACCTACCGCTGTATTTGAGCCGGTGCAATTGGCAGGTACCACCGTGTCCCGTGCGGTGCTGCATAACGCTGATTTTATCAAAGAAAAGAACATTTGTCTGGGCGATACCATTCGTGTGCGAAAAGCGGGGGACATTATTCCCGAAGTGGTGGCAGTGACCGCCCATGCCGACGGCGCTTGTGCCTACGAAATGCCGAGTATGTGTCCTTCTTGCGGACAACCTGTGGTGCGGGTCGAGGGGGAAGCGGCGATTCGTTGTCCCAATCCCGAATGTCCCGCACAATTGGAGAGAAATTTGGTGCATTTTGCCTCTCGTGGAGCGATGGATATAGAAGGCTTGGGCCCTGCGGTGGTGTTGCAACTGACTGCTTTGGAACTGGTGCGTTCTCCGTCGGACATTTATCGTTTGCAAACGGAGCAAATTGCCTCTATTGAACGCATGGGGGACAAGTCGGCCGCCAATTTGATTGGGGCAATTGAACGTTCGAAACAAAATCCCCTTTGGCGATTGCTGTTCGGCTTGGGCATTCGTCATATCGGAGAAAAAGCCGCAAAACTGTTGGAACAAGCATTTCCTGATTTAGATGCTATTGCCAACGCAACGGCAGAAGATTTCCTTGCCATAGACGGGTTTGGACAGATCATGGCCGACAGTTTGGTCGCTTTTTTTGCTACCGAAGGCTCTCGCCGTTTGTTAGAAGAATTCCGCAGTTTTGGGTTAAACTTTACTTCGGCAAAACGCTCTGCCGATGGGGTGTTTCAAGGAAAAACCTTTGTCCTGACCGGTACGTTGCCCACCATGAAACGGGAAGAAGCTGCCGCCATGATCGAACAAGCGGGCGGAAAAACCGCAAGTTCGGTGTCCAAAAAGACCGACTACGTGTTGGCAGGAGAGGCCGCCGGCAGTAAGTTGACCAAAGCGCAGAGTTTGGGGATCCCCGTTTTGACTGAAGAACAGTTTTTAAATATGTTAAATCAATAAAAGAAAAACCGAGGGACTAAAATCCCTCGGTAAACCATACCTTGTCCACTTGAAAGGTGCGATTGTTTAAATAGTCAAGGCATTCACCGTCGGTTTTAAACCGAAAGGTAAGCTTATAGGAGTACAAGGCTTGGTGTTTAAAACCAAGTTTCTTGTCGGCGGCATTTTTACCATATTTGCCGTCGCCCACCAAGGGATGTCCAATCGATGCCATATGTGCGCGAATTTGGTGCGTGCGCCCGGTGTGTAGGTGTACTTCTAACAGTGCTACGGTTTCTTTGGTTGCCAATACTTGGTATTGGGTAATAATGGTGCGACCGTTTGGTTGGGGGGTACGGTAAATTTTGACCATGTTTTTATCTTCATCTTTGGTCAAAAATCCGGTTAAGGTATCTTCTTTTTGCTTGGGTACGCCGTGTACCAAGCAAAGATATCGCTTTTCGATCTCTCGATCTTTGATTTTTTGATTAAGCACCCGCAAGGCTTCGGCAGTTTTGGCGGCCATGACAATACCACCGGTGTTACGGTCAATTCGGTTGGCAAGGGCAGGAGCAAAGGATTGCTCATCATCGGGAATATATTCTTTTTTTTCGTACAAATACCGCTTGACGCGATTGATCAAGGTGTCGTTAAACTCCTTGTCATCTCCGTGGCACAGCAAGCCCTCCGGCTTGTTGAGCAACAGGATTTGAGCATCTTCGTAAACGATTTGCAACTGTTTACCGGCACCTAAAAAGTCATATTGCTTTTTGGCGGGAGTCAGTAACTCGTCTTTTAAATATAACTCGACCAAGTCACCCTCTTGTAAACGCTGGTCAATTTGGGCACGTTTGCGGTTGACTTTGATATTTTTGGTGCGGATCCCTTTGTACATCATGGACGTGGGCAACGCAGGAGCCACTTTGGAAATGAATCGGTCTAATCGTTGACCGGCATCGTTTTTGGAAATAGTATAGGATTTCATAGAACGACCCTCTTGTTGTTTGGGTTTGATTAAATGGAAAGGAAGAAAATCATGGGATTACACGACGGACATCGTGAACGTATACGCAAACGGCTCAAAGAAGTGGGCATGAACGGTATGCAGGAACACGAAGTGTTGGAATTTCTTTTGTTTCACACGCGTCCTCGCGGCGATGTGAATGAATTGGCGCATCGTCTGCTCAACGAATTCGGCACGCTGTACGGTGTGATTCACGCAGATTTTGAAGACCTTACCTCGGTCAAAGGGGTAGGGGAAACCACCGCTTTGTTTTTAACACAATTGCCCACCGTGTTTCGTTGGTGTATGGCCGACAAAAAGCAAAAGAAATTTAATTTTAACAGTACCGATCATATGGCAGAGTATATGCGTCAAAACTATTTTAATCCGAAAAGAGAAGAACTGTACGCATTGCTGTTTGATTCCAAAATGAACCTACTGCGTACGGAATTGGTCGCTACCGGTTCTTTGCGAGCGGTACATATGGATTATCGTCGGTTGATCGGTTTTTGTTTTCATGCGGAAGCACACTACGTGGTTTTGGCACACAATCATCCCAGTGCTATTTTGTTGCCGTCGTCCAGCGACATTAGTACTACCAACAGCGTGGCGGAAACGCTAAAAAAGGTAGATGTGATTTTGGTGGACCACTTGATCATAGGGATCGATGACTACGTGTCTATGGCTCAGTCGGCAGAAACAGCCTATATTTTTCCGCCAATGCAACTTCCCGACGTATTATATTAAAAGTATGCGGTGCTCGCAGATTGCGAGCACCGTTTTTTTGTTATTCAAATTCGATTGCGGCGGGCGGCGTAGCAGTAATGTCGTATAAAACACGACTAACGCCGGAGATTTCTGTGGTTAACCGACGGGAAATAGAACCCAAGGTTTCAAAGGGAATGTCGGTCCATGCTGACGAAATAAAGTCGTTGGTATGTACCGCGCGCAACACCAAGGTATACTCGTAGGTTTGACGGTTGCCGCGAATTGCCGCACTTTTAAAATTGGCAATAGCGGCAAAATATTGGTTGGCGTGTTTGTTGAGCTTGGCTTTTTCAAACTCCTCGCAAAAGACAGCATCGGCTTGCCGTAAAATTTCCAACCGTTCCATGGTAATAGCACCCACACAACGTGTGGCAAGACCATATAAGGGGAACGGTTGTCGGTCGATGATAGCTTGGGGCAGATCCAACAATTTTGCCAACTCGGCAACTTCGTCTTTAAACAGATTCTTCAAAGGTTCAAACACTTCTTTGGGTTTCCACTCCAAAGGTAAGGAATGGTTGACCAACAAATCGGTGTAAATGGTGCTTTTGGCTAAAATTTCGCCATGACATTTAGCGGCTTCGCTGTCCAAGATGGCGGCGTATTCTTTGTCGATGATTTGTTTCTTTTTAACAGGATCTTCAATGCCCAACAATTTGTACATGAATTTGGTTTCGGCGTTGACTGTGACCAGTTCCAACGACAACTTTTTCAAAGCTTGAACCGTTTCTTCTGCTTCTCCTCGGCGGAGCAGACCGGTGTCGATCATAATACCGGTACATTGCTTACCCAAGGCACGAGCAAGCAAAGCGGCGACAACGGCAGAATCAATTCCGCCGGTGATTCCCACAACCACTTGTCGTTCTCCTGCACTTTGGCGCAGGGAGTCTACCGTGGTCTCCAAAAATTCGGCCATAGACCAATCACCGGTACAGTTACATGTGATTTTCAGGAAATTGTCCAGACATTTTTTCCCGATTCCGCCTGCCAAGGCTTCCACCGAAATGGAAGTACCCATGCCAACTTCCAGCGTGGGGCAACCCATTTCGCTCAGCCACGGAACTTTGTCCATGGCGTCGTTGTGTACGTTTTCTCCCACACCGGTTACGATAATACCTTGTGGATTTAAGGCTTCTAATTCTTCTTTTTCAATGGAATAAGGGTATACTTCGCTGTATACGCCGCATTCGCGAATTCGTTTGGCTACTGCTAAGGCTTTGGAACCGCCCAAGTTCAGTACAACCACCAATTGATGTTTCATGCTGTTTCCTCCGTTGTGTTATGATTTCATTAACTGTTTTAAGAGCGCCTCGTCGGGGTCAACCCAGGCGGTATTGTAATTTTCGTAGATCACCATACCCGGTGCCGCACCCGACGGCTTTTTGACCCGTTTGACAGGACAGTAATCTACGGCAACACCGGTTGCATCTTTGCCTTTTGACAAGGTAGCGGCAATAATCGCCGCTTGGGTTAAGGTGGTGTCGGGGACGGGCCTATGATCGGACTTTACGATTACGTGAGACCCGGGAATGTTTTTGGTGTGAAACCAAAGGTCATCGCTTGCCGATTCTCGCAAAGTCAGCTTGTCGTTTTGTCGATTGTTACGACCGGCAACTATGGTGAATCCGTCGGTAGAAACAAACTCATACGGCATAGACGCTTTGAGCGTGTTTTTTTTCTTTTTATTGCCTCCGCGCACCTTTAAAAATCCGCTTTCCTGCAATTCTTCTTGAATCGCTTCAATGTCGGCGGTGGTTTCGGCACGATTTAACGCTTCTTGTACGCTGTCCAAATAAGCAATATCGGCTTTTGCTTGTCGGATCAGTCCCTCTAACATACCGGCGGCGGTACATTGTTTGCGGTATTCCTTGAAATACTTCTGTGCATTTTGCGCAGGAGATAACGCAGGGGACAGGGGAATGTCAATTTCTCCGCATTCGGGATCGTAATAATCCACCACACGGCAAACGGTTGCACCGGCAGGAATTCTGCCCAAATTGGCTTTTAACAGTTCACCGTATTTTCGCAACGATTCACAATCTTGTGCTTTGGCAAGTTCTAACGTACGTACGTTGACTGTACGTGCCAACCGTGCCAAGGTGGTGTGCAACCATTTGTTTAGGTTATGGGATTTGGTTTGCAAACGAGCTTTTTGATCCCGTTGAGTATAAAATCGATCCAACAATTCCGAAAAGGTGTCGGCATGATAAACGGTGACAGCACTGCCGTATTGCGTTGGTTCAAAAAAGGTGATATCGGTCAATTTACCGTTTTGGTCGGCAAGCATGGTGGGAATGCCGTTATACTGCTGTACTTGCTGTTGCAAATCGGTTAGTTGTTGTGTCAAAACTTGTAGGCTTTGGGCTGTCAAGGGAAGGTCGTCGGATTGCCCTTTGGTTGCCGCAAAACTCAATTCACGGCATACAATGGGGGAAATTCCCGGCACGGCGGTCAGCAACTCGGTGGCAAGATTTTTTGGGGTACAGGCAGATACCGCTTCTACCGCCAAAGAAACGTCCATGCCAATCAGGTCAAACCGATTTTGAGCAGGGGGTGGCGTATAGGTTACCCCCGGCATGATAATGCGTGTGGTATCGGAGGCATCGGTGCGGCGGATAGCGTCGATTACTTTGCCGTTTCCGTCACACAAGATCAGATTGGCATTACGCCCCATCAATTCTGCTACCAAGGTCAAAACAATCGGGTCACCCAATTCGTTTTTGGTGTCAAAATCTAAATAAACCAATCGTTCCAAATCGGGTTGTCGCAAAGCGGTCAGTTTTGCTCCGATTAATTTTTTGCGTAACAACATACACAACATGGAGGGGACGGGAGGGTTTTCGATTTCGGCCTTGGTCATCTGGATGCGCGCCCCGTTTGGGTCGGCGCACAACATAAGCTTACCGTTAAATTCTTTGCTTCGCATTGCCAAAACCAGAAGGGTTTTGGTAGGTTGATAAATCTTGTCTACCCGTGCGCCAATTAGGTTCGGCGCCAATTCGTGACACATCAACCGCAAAAATACACCGTCAAATGCCATATTTCCCCCTCCTTTGGATGAGTTTCCTTCGATTTTTTTATAGTATAGCACACTTTTGTTCAGGAATAAAGAAAAAAATGTTGGCAAATTGAAGAAAATAGGTTATAATTATACTGTATATTGGAATAGGAGCGATTTTATGGCAAATCAATATTCAGTATCCTTACAAAACATTATAAAAGAGTTCTCTCTGGAAGTTGTTTGCGGGCAAGATATCATCGAATCGACGGCGGTGGAATTGTCCGACATTAACCGTCCGGGGTTGCAATTTGCCGGGTATTACGAGTATTTCGATTCTCGGCGGATTCAATTGCTTGGTTTGAGTGAGATCACCTATGTGCAGGAATTGAATTCTCAAGAACAAGCCGAGCGGGTAGAGGCCTTTTTTTCACAAAAACCCATTGCTGTTATTGTGGCGCGGAGTTTAGATCTTCCCGACATTTTTGTGGAAATGGCGCAAAAGTATCAAGTCGCTTTGTTGCGTACGGCGGCAGATACATCCTCTTTTTCCGCGGCACTCATTTCGTTTTTAAAAGTGCGCTTGGCTCCTCGTATTACCCGACACGGGGTATTGGTCGAGGTATATGGCGAAGGTGTGCTCATGTTGGGGGAAAGCGGAGCAGGTAAAAGTGAAACCGCAATTGAATTGATCAAGCGGGGACACCGACTCATTGCCGACGACGCGGTGGAAATTCGTCGTGTGTCGGACAAAACCTTAGTAGGAACCGCGCCTGAAAACATTCGTCACTTTATTGAATTGCGCGGCATCGGTATCATCAATGCTCGTCGTATTTTCGGTATCGGTTCGGTTAAAATGACCGAAAAGATCGACATGGTAGTGAATTTGGAAAACTGGGATCCCGATAAGGTGTATGATCGTATGGGGATTACCAACGAGACCACTACTATTTTGGACTTGCAAGTACCGTCGGTTACCATTCCGGTTAAACCGGGTCGCAATTTGGCTGTTATTATAGAAGTAGCGGCCATGAATAATCGTCAAAAGAAGATGGGGTATAACGCCGCTCAGGAATTGCTCAATCGTTTGGGTATGGACAGCGGTGTGCCTGTGACCGAAGAAGAAAAAAGTATTTGGTCCTCTTTTTAATTTTATCTCAATACAACTATTACATAAGGAGAAAAGATCATGTTACATGTAGGAATTGACTTAGGCGGTACCAACATTGCTGTGGGTATTGTCAACGAACAAAATGAAATTATCGGAAAAGGCAACTTGAAAACAGCCAAAAGCGGTACAGCGGAAGACACCGTAAAGGATATGGCGGCGGCTGTTCAATTGGCTTTGGACAATACCGGTATTACCATTGACGAAATTGCCGATATCGGCATTGCCGCACCCGGTAGTGTAGACCCTGAAACGGGAATTATCGCTTATGCGAATAATATTCCGTTTAAAAACACCCCCGTTTGCGCTATGTTGCAAGAGGCTTTGGGAAAACCCTGCTACATTGAAAACGATGCCAATGCCGCTGCCTACGGCGAGCTGTTGGCAGGTGCCGGACAGGGTGCCGCAAACTTCGTTATGATTACGTTGGGCACCGGTGTCGGTGGCGGTGTGATCATTGACGGGAAAATCTACGGCGGTTTTAATCATGCGGGCGCCGAATTGGGACATATGATTATTGTAAAAGACGGCGAACCCTGTACCTGTGGCGGGAAAGGCTGCTTTGAAGCTTACGGTTCGGCTACCGCTTTGATTCGCCAAACCCAACGGGCCATGGACAAACATCCCGAATCGATTATGTGGGAACTGTCCAAAGAAAAAGGGGTTAGCGGACGCACCGCCTTTGATGCTATGCGTGCAGGGGATCCTGTGGCAAAGCAGGTTGTGGAAGAGTATATTGACTATTTGGCCTGCGGTGTAACCAGCTTGGTCAATATTTTCCAACCCCAATTCGTAGCAGTGGGCGGCGGAATTTGTAACGAAGGGGAAACCTTGCTTGCTCCTTTGCGTGAAAAGGTAGCCGCAGGGGACTACAACAAAGATGCACAAAAACGCACCGTGATTTGCAAAGCCGCGTTGGGAAATGATGCGGGTATTATCGGTGCCGCAGGACTGTATCGTTTGTATTAAATTTTAGTATCTTGCAATTTTCACCGAACAGGAGTGAGTGGTTTGGGAAACCAACAAGAGTTGATTCAACATTTGGAACAAAGCGGCTGTACCTATTGGGAAAACGAAAGCATGAAAGAGCATATCTCCTTTAAAGTGGGGGGGACTGCCGATCTGTTTTTGAAACCAACCGACAGCGAACAATGTGCGGCTATCTTGACGTATTGTCACGAAAACGAATTGCCTTTGTTGTATTTGGGGGGCGGTTCCAACGTGATTGTGCATGATTTCGGCATTCGCGGTACCGTGCTGTGCACCAACGGTTTAAACGATTTGGAATTGTTGGACGGTTGTCGCATTCGTTGCGGTGCAGGGGTCAAACTGTCACGCTTGTGCGCGTTTGCGTTAGAACACTCTTTGTCGGGTTTGGAATTTGCTTGGGGGATTCCCGGCACAACAGGCGGTGCGGTATATATGAACGCAGGGGCCTACGACGGGTGCATTAAAGACGTGCTGGAAAGTTGCGAGCATATTACACCGGACGGACAACGACAAACGGTAACTGCCGCCGACGTGAAATTGGGGTATCGCACCAGCATTTATCAGAAAAACAATAACTTGATCACCTCGGTGATTTTTCAACTAAACCCCGGCGTGTATGAAATGATTCGGGAAAAAATGGACGATCTAATGAATCGTCGTCGTGAAAAACAACCCTTGGAATATCCCAGCGCCGGCAGTACGTTTAAGCGACCGGAAGGGTACTTTGCTGGTGCTTTGATTGAACAAAGCGGTCTCAAAGGAGCCACCATAGGGGGCGCTCAGGTCAGCGAAAAGCACGCAGGGTTTATTATCAACAAAGGCGATGCTACCGCCAGCGATATTTTGCGTTTGATTGACAAGGTTAAGCAAGAGGTGTTTGACAAAACCGGCGTTCATTTGGAATGCGAAGTACGGGTGCTGAAGTAGATTGGCAGGATTGCATAACGTGAGAAAGGAAGCAATCATATGGATTTTGTAATTGTAACCGGTTTGTCCGGCTCGGGGAAATCTCGTGCGGTTGATGCGCTGGAAGATATCGGCTTTTTTTGCGTGGATAATATGCCACCGTCCTTTATTCCCAAATTTTATGATTTGTGTATTGATGAAAAAATGGATAAGGTGGCGGTGGTAACCGATACCCGCGGCGGATACATGTTCCATGGTTTGGCAGATGCGTTGGACAGTTTGAGCAACCAAGAAGTAGAGTACAAAATTCTCTTTTTGGAATGCAACAACGAGGTGTTGTATAATCGTTTCAAAGAAACCCGTCGTCGTCATCCTTTGGTAGACGATTGTGAAGGGTCTATTCGTGCCGCAGTAAAAAAAGAACGCGAATTGTTGGAGCCCTTGCGCGGACGTGCGGATTATTTGATTGATACCACGGGGACTTCGCCTGCGCAATTAAAAGAGCGCATTACCGAACTGTTTTTGGGAAGTTCGGTGCAGGGAATGAAAATTCATTGCATGTCTTTTGGGTTTAAGTACGGTGCTCCCACCGAAGCAGATATGGTAATTGACGTGAGGTGCTTACCCAACCCGTTTTACATCGAATCGTTAAAGAATTTGACCGGCTTGCAACATGAGGTGTACGACTACGTTATGGCGCAAAAAGAAACGGTGGGATTTATCGAACGATTTTTTAACATGGTCGATTATTTGGTGCCGTTGTACTCCAACGAAGGAAAAAGTTCTTTGGTGATAGCAATCGGTTGTACCGGCGGAAAACATCGTTCGGTTACGGTGGCAGAGGCGTTGAGCAAGCATTTAAGCGAGCAAAACTATAAAACCGCCACCATGCATCGCGACATCGGCAAAGGGCGCAAAATATGAGCTTTTCTTTACAAGTTAAACGAGAACTGTGCGGTTTGCCTATAGAAAAAGATTGCTGTATCCGAGCCGAATGCTACGGTATGCTGTTGGGCAGTCGCACCTTTCATAAACAGGGTATCGCTTTAAAAAGTGAACACGAAGAAATTGCTCGTCGGTGCGCCACTTTGCTGAAAGAGGGATTTGGAATTACTTGCCGTGTCACAAGTCCCACGCGCACCAACGGTTTTTTTACCATACGGTTGACCGAATCGTTTGACTGTCTTACCGTATTAAACGCTTTTGGTTATACGGGGGACGAGCCGTTTTTTCGTATCAATCGCGGCAATTTTGAAGATGACTGTTGTGTTGTCGCATTCTTAAGAGGATTGTTTTTGTCTTGCGGCAGTATTTCTCATCCTGAAAAATCCTATCATTTGGAGTTTTCGGTGGGAAAATATCATTTGGCACAAGATTTGTTTGCTTTGATCGGGGAATACCTAACCCGACCCAAACTTA
>JAFYMD010000178.1 GCA_017556785.1 Clostridia bacterium
GGGTAAGCAGCATCAGCATAAACGAGGTGGCAGGCATATCATATTCGTTGGCAAGAGAGGTGTCGGCATAGGGCTCGTCGGTTAAGGGATATCCCGAAAAACCGGTAAATACTGCACCGGGGATTTGGGGCGTTTTGGGGTCAAATTCGGTGGTGTTGATCAACCGTTGGGGTTGATTGCGACCCACACCTTCTACGGTGCTGATGTTCATCATATTAACCCCTAACACAAAGTCGGCAATACGGGTGGCGGCATTGTGATACCGCTTGTCTTGGGTGAATTTGTATAGTTCTAAAAGGAACAAAGCCCGTCCCAAAATTTCTTTATTGCAACCAAATTCGTAATCATCGGCAAAATAGCGGTAGTACGCATTTCCTAATTTGCGACTGCCTTTGGCTTCATAAGAATACAGGTAACAAGCAGGCATTCCCCACGGGTTTTTGCTTGCCATTGTCAGCAAATGTTCCCCATATAAACGAGCGGTTTCGGCATATTGCGATTGATTTGGTAAATTCATTTGAGACAACTCTACCAAAGCAATGGGACCCAACGCACCGTCATCGGTGGTGGAAATATAGTGGTCTTTGGTTTTATCTCGATAAAATGCACCTTTGGTGGGTTGATCTGTGCGGTCTTGCAATCGGCAAAGATCATCGGCAAAGCGTTGGGCGTGTTGAAGGTAAATTGCCTCTTTGGTGGTTTTGTACAGTTGCAAAGCACAATGGAGCAATCCCCCCACATATAGGGCGCTTCCTTGATAGTTTTGGGTGAATAATTTTGGCAAAAAGTCATGGAACGGCGGTACCACTTTTGGCGCATAGTGTGTGGGGGCACTTTCTGCGGTATAGTAATCGTATACCTTTTTAGCCAATGTAATGCAGGTTTGTGCGTAGTCGGTATCACGCTCGGCAAAGGCACGGGCGCAAATGCATTGGGCGTTAATGACGTTAAACACCCCAAAGAAAGGCGGATGGTCGGCAAATACCTTGCGGTCACCAAAATGGTTGGGGTAAATAACGCTGTCTAACAATCGGCCGTCATCTTGCACCAATTTTTGAAAATATTCGTTGCCCCATTTCATTTCTTCTAAAGGTTTGTTTTTGAAAACGGGGGAAAGGGGAGTGTAATGTGCCAAATCTTCCAAAGCAAAGAATGCCCAAGAGGAAGATTGCACCCATTTACGCAAATCGCAAGATTGGTGCCAACCGCCGGTTAACTCTTTGTGTTCTCCCAAGTGTTCGCAAAAAGCGTCCCCCTCGTGGCAAGGACCGCACCAGTTTTCATAGGTGTTACCGCACCGTTGCAGGGTGAAATAGTTGGCAATGGTGCGCATGGGCATGTGGTACAATACGTCGGAAATAACAACTACCTCTGAACGGGTAGGGTATTCAAACAAAAAACCGGGACATTCGATCAAATAGGCACCGCTTTGGGTGAAATCGGAAAAATCCCCTACAAACGCATCACCCAAATCTCCGCTTATACGGGTAAGGGTGCCTTCGTAAATGGGTTTCAGCGTATTACGATCTAAAAGAGTAAAGGTATCACATCGCGGGTGTTCCACTACAAAAAATTTTGGCCCGTGGGTCAAGTATCCCACGTGATTGATAAGAATGTTCAGTTGCAAAATAATTCCTCCAATCTTATTTTTTTCACTATACCATAGGTGTGTATAAAATGATAGCAAAATCAAGGCGGAAAAATAGAAAAACATTGAAAAAATATTTTATAAAATTTGAAATTCCCCCTTGACAAATGATGACTCTTGTCATATAATAACACTCGCTGATGCGGATTTAGCTCATCTGGTAGAGCGCCACCTTGCCAAGGTGGAGGTAGCGAGTTCGAGCCTCGTAATCCGCTCCAAAAATCCCGTTCACGCAAGTGAGCGGGATTTTACTTTGTGTTGCTTTGCTATTTTCGTCTTATAGTGATACAATTGTTTCAAAATATGACGTGATTATAGGCGGCATGGCGAACGCTCAATTGCTGTCGGTTATGATTCTGATCATTTTTCTTATTGACAATATTTTTCCTTTCATGTAAAATTATAACGGTTATTTTACTTTTCCTTGGGTGATTGTATGGAGATTTTTGCACAGATTTTGGGACTGATTGCTACAACATTTATTCTCGTTGCTTACCAGTTCCGTTCCAACCGTACTTTTTTTATATTACAAATGTGCTCGGCAACATTTTTCACCTTGAATATGTTGTTGCTGGGTGCTTATGGTGGATTTGTGCTGAATTTACTTGCCGCTTTGCGTGGTGTGATTTTGTCGCTACCGAAGGGGAAGGGGATCACCAAGCCCATGTTTTGGGCGGTTATTGTTGCCACGATGGTTGGGTACGGCATTTTGATTTATATGGGGCAAATGCCGCGGTTTATTGACTATTTGTTACCCTTGCAGTTTATGGTAGGCACCTATTTCGCTTGGAAGCAAAACGGTCGATCCATCCGCTTAGCTCAACTGTTTGTTATGTCGCCGGTGTGCCTGGTCTATAATATCTACGTATTTACTTTAGGCGGTATTTTAACCGAATGCTTTAATATCGTTTCCATTCTCATTTCCCTTGTACGGTTTGGATGGAACGGGTTTGAAATCACGCAACCAAAAAAGGAGGGCTCTCATGTTTGACAACGAAGATGCATTAAAGCTACGAGTTGGGCGTAACATTACGTATTATCGGGAGCTTGCGGGTGACACACAACTTCAATTGGCAGAAAAACTCAATTATTCCGACAAATCGGTTTCCAAATGGGAACGAGGAGAGGGAATCCCGAGTGTTTACGTTTTAACTTGTATTGCTGAATTTTACGGGATTACGGTTAATGATCTGCTGGCAGAAAAACCACCTGTTCCGCACAAAGCAAGAGTTTACAATCATTTTATCATCACAATGTTGTCTTTTGGTTTGGTTTGGCTGGTTACTACGTTGGTATTTATTATCTTGCGATTGGCGGCACCGAATTTCGAAGGTGCATGGTTGTTTTTCTTGTATGCCGTACCGGTCAACGCGATCGTTTCGATTGTACTTTCTTTTCTTTGGTGGCCACGTTATGTGCAGTTTGTGAGCATTTCGGCATTGATATGGAGTTTGATCGCCTGTGTCGTTTGCAGTATACCGGTGGAGAGTATGAAATTGTTTTATGCGGTGGCGGGAATTTTGCAAATATTGGTGATTTTGCGATTTTTAATGCGCAAGAACAAAAAACAACAATCGGCATCAAATGATCCGATCGAAACGGATGAAAAATTAACATAACATAAAAGCAGTCGTGACAAATGGAATCACGACTGCTTTTGTTTGTTAATATCCTTTTTCCAAAATGGCTACCGCTACGGTAATATCATCTTCTTGTCCCGAAGGGCACCTGCGTCTTGCGTAGTCTGCCAAATGTTCTGCCAGGGCTTGGGCGGTTCCTCGTTTCCATGTTTCCAATTCTACACCGATCCAATCGGTTCCGTCGGTGGTAGCTCCGTCGGACATCATGACAACAATATCTCCTTTCGACAACGTGACGTTGGCGCGATCAAATGCCACCCCTTGAAAAATGCCGGCAGGCAAGTTTTCTCCATTGGCTATACCGGTATTGCCGTTTTTACAAAGTAGCGTAGCAGGGGCACCTGCTTTGTAAAATTCCGTGTGACCACCAAACAAATCAATAACGGTCAGATCGACCGTAGCAAGAGATTCGTCGGTGGATTTATACAGCATAGCGGAATTTACGATTTTCAAAGCACTGTCAGGCTCAAAGCCTGCCTTGAACAGACGTGCCATTAATCCGGAAGCCATGGCACCGTCTACGGCCGCTCGTCCGCCTTTCCCCATGCCGTCGCTTACCAGCATGATAAATCGTCCGTGTCCGTCATAAAATTGATGGTAAGCATCCCCACACAATTTGTTTTGATTGTGTTTGAACTGAGCAACACCGAAATCCACCGAAAATTCTGCTTTTTCAGATAATGTGATCAACAGGGATTCTCCCAACTCGGTTAAGGTTGGTACCTCAAACGTACGGGAACATTGTTGTTCCAAAGCACGCAGTAGGGCGGCACGGCTGACTTTGCCGCCGTCTGTTGAATCCAATCGAATTTCCGCAGTCATGCGATCAAAGCGGTCGATTCGGCAACTTACGTCGGTAGGTGTTAATTCAAAGGTGTGAAATACCGTATAGATTGAATCGGCCGTGGCTTGATCATAGCGTTGTGAATGGCGAAACTCTTCCGACAACCCTGTCAGCATATCGGCAACGCCTTGGAATTGTTCGGCAATGACGGTACGGATCTCATCCAAACGTCGTTGTGCGCTGTCTTTTGCCAAATAATCCGCAAACTGCTCGGCCAAAGCATCCAAGACCCGATCGGGGCGCACGCAAATTCTAAAAAAACCATCGGGAAGATCATCGGTACTCACGGTACTGCACGTTCGCAGTTTTTTGGTTGCACTTAGCAGTGCTGACAAGGTTTCTCCGCGATTGGATTCCCAACAAAAAATCCGCATACTGCAGCTTTGACAGGCGATTTGCTCGGTTTGCTGAAATACGTTTTCAAAGGTTGGGGCATTTATTCGTTTTAACTTTCCTGCCACCTCTTCTACGGTTTGAGAAACGTCTTGAACGGCTTCGGCGGCAAAGGACAAGCGCATTACCATGTTGTTGCGCAACCCTTCTACCAAGGTTTGTTCGGGCGGCGGGGAAAATATGCGGGAAAAGAATTGATTGATCTTGGTAGGACTCACCATAAATATCAGCGCAGAAATGAAGCATTCGTACAAAAGAGGCAACATGGTACGATCAAATCCTACGATCGCTACCAAACCGTTGGCAACAACAAAACCGACGCAAACACCAAATTTGCCAACAGGGGAAAAGATTCCACCGATCAAACCACCCAATACCAATCCCAATGCGGCGGCGGTGTAATCGGGATTCGCAAGAAACACAGAAAATCCTACGGCAATTCCTGCAATGGAGGCCAATTGTTCTTTGCCGTATCTTGCGGCAAACAAAATGATGGTAACCCCGATGATACGTGCGGGCGACAGTTCAAACAAAGACAATTCCATGAGAGATGCCAAAAGTAAAGTAACAGAAATGGCGCCGGTGGTGATTTGATGTATGGTTAAAATCTTATTTCCTCTTTGCAACGTGGCGGAAAAACAGGCGAAAAAATATGCGCCGCCTGCCGCCAATAAACTTTCACCTACTATCGACGGCAAAGAGATCGTAGCTTCTCCGGCAAAAAACAGCGCCAACATCACGCCAAGAAGCGAACCACCACTGCACAAAGCGGAAAATAGTGCTTTGTACTCGTTTTTTATATGATTGTGCAATACCCATACCGTGAAAGAAGCCAAGGCAGTCGCACCCATATACCGAATATTGTCGGCAGAGCCGTTGGGCAGTAAATAACCAAACAAAGCACCTGCCGCCGCTGTTAAGGTGTATTCGCTGGAAACCCCTGTTGCAAATGCGATACCAAGAGGAGACAAAGCGCCCAACACGTGGGATCGTGCTGTGAAAAATCCGCACAAAAAAGCGGTGAACTGCCACACAAGCAGGCTTCCGCCTTTTCGTAGCCCATCTTTTAGGTTTCTTTCTTTGCTGATCGGTAAAGACAATCGAACCACTCCTTATGTCAAGCTTGTCCTTTAGTATAGTAGGGTGCTTTTGCGAAAAATGTCATAAGCCAAGTCCAAAACCACTATTCTTTTGTCGAATTCCTTTTCCGATAATTTGAACTTTTTTGGCAACACTAAAACAAACAGGGAGTAAAGGAGTAGAAATATGCAGTACGCTATCGCATTTTTGGTAGGAGGCACGATTTGTGTCATAGGACAATTATTCATCGATTTGACCAAATGGACTCCGGCACGGATATTGGTGGGGTACGTTGTGTCGGGTGTGGTTTTAACAGGCGTCGGGGTATATGACCGATTGGTGGAATTGGCGGGAGCGGGCGCTACGGTACCTTTGTGCGGTTTTGGTTATACCCTGGCAAAAGGAGTGGAACAAGCGGTAATGGAGGATGGTTTGTTCGGTGTCATTACAGGCGGTTTGACCGCAACGGCGGCCGGTATTACAGCGGCGATCACGTTAGGGTTGCTGGCGGGATGGGTAGGAAAGTCGAAAATGAAATAATTTTTTAGAAAAAACCATTTTTTTAAAGGAGTCTCCCTTTTTTTTGCGAATAATAGTAGTGAAACGTATTTTTTAGGGAGGCATATACCACGTGGTAACCGTACGAGAACGTGTTCAATTAGCAGAAGAAACCCTAATAGGGGAGTATGGCGTTAAAAGCATTCAATCCAAAGGAAGAGAACGTTATGAGGAAGAGGATGCGTTGCGAACATGCTTTCAGCGAGATCGTGACCGAATTTTGCATTGCAATGCTTTTCGCCGATTAAAATACAAAACCCAAGTGTTTTTATCTCCCGAACGTGACCATTACCGTACGCGCTTGACGCATACGCTTGAGGTTTCGCAAATTGCCCGTACCATTGCTCGCAGTTTGCAATTAAACGAAGATTTGACCGAGGCAATTGCCTTGGGGCACGACTTGGGGCATACACCGTTTGGGCATGCCGGCGAGCGGGCGTTAGATGCCTGTTTCCCGGAAGGGTTTCGTCATAATTGTCAAAGTGTACGTGTGGTCAAGGTGTTGGAGAAGAACGGGAAAGGCTTAAATTTGACCGCTGAAGTATTGGACGGTATCATCAACCACACCAGCGGAGTGGCAGAAACCTTGGAAGGGCGAGTAGTACGTCTTGCCGACCGCATTGCCTATATCAATCACGATATTGACGACGCGATTCGTGCGCGTGTGTTGGCAGAGGATGATATTCCTGCCGACATACGAAAAATTTTGGGAACTCGGCGTTCTGAACGAATCAATACGTTGGTTTGTTCGGCGGTGGAACACAGCAAACAAGATATTTTATTGGATCCGACCATTCACCAAGCATTCGATCAATTGCACGATTTTATGTTTCGCATGGTTTATCGCAATCCTGTGGCAAAAGGGCAAGAAGGAAAAGCAATCAAAATGGTACAACAGCTTTACGCTTATTTTGTCGATCACCCCGATCAATTGCCGAGTGAATATCAAAAGGTGTTGGAACAGGACGGGGTTCGTCGTGCCGCTTGTGATTATATAGCCGGCATGACCGACCGCTATGCGGTAGATATTTATACGGAATTGTTTGTTCCTTATTCTTGGAAATAACACGAAAGGAGGGGACCTTGTGGCATTAAGTGAAGAATTTTTGGCAGAATTAAAGGCGAGAAATGATATTGAATCGGTGGTCTCCTCGTACGTTAACTTGAAACGTGGAGGACGAAATCCCAAAGGCCTTTGTCCGTTTCACAACGAAAAGACTCCGTCTTTTACCTTGTATCCCGAAAACGGTTCGTTTTATTGTTTTGGTTGCGGAACGGGAGGAGATGTAATTCGGTTTATTCGATTGATGGAAAATCTGGATTACATAGATGCGGTAAAGTTTTTGGCGGATCGAAGCGGTATGCAGATGCCGCAGGAAGGGTATGATGATTCTGCCGCTACGCTCAAACGTACCATTTATTCGGTTAACCGTGAAACCGCGCGGTTTTATCATGCCATGCTGAAGTCACCCGGAGGCAATTCAACGTATCGGTATTTTCAAGATCGCGGCATGAGCGATGCAACCATTGTGCATTTTGGCTTGGGGTACGCCACCGACGGGTGGAGTGATTTGTGTGACCATTTGAAAAGCAAAGGGTTTACCGAAGAGCAAATGCTTTTGGCAGGGGTTGCATTTAAAAGCCGCACCGGGCGCGTTTTGGATCGGTTCCGTGATCGTGCCATGTTCCCGATTTTGGACGTGCGTGGGAATGTAATCGCATTTGGCGGACGTCGTATGAACGAAGAGGATA
>JAFYMD010000179.1 GCA_017556785.1 Clostridia bacterium
CATCCCCCCCGAAGATCCCCTAGCCTTGGCCGCTGCGATTGGCAACTTTATGCAACAAGATGCCGCCGAGTTGGCCGAAATGGGGCAAAAAGGGGCGGATTACGTTATCGCCAATCATGAGTACACCGTTTTGGCACAAAAATTCATCGATGCCCTCAGCTCCGCAACGAAAGGAAATGATGCTACATGAAAATTCGTGAAGAATTTTTATCTTACAACAAACCCTGCTTTGGTCAGGAAGAATTAGACGGCGTAGTAGAATCCCTCAAATCCGGTTGGTGGTCCAAAGGACCCAAGGTACTGGAATTTGAAAAACGCTTTGCCGAATACGTAGGGGTCAAGCACGCAATTGCCCTGAATTCTTGCACCGCAGGTCTGTTTTTGGGATTACAGGTATTGGGTGTCGGCCCCGGGGATGAGGTCATCACCACTCCCATGACCTTTTGTGCTTCGTCCAACACCATCGTGCATTGCGGTGCTACCCCCGTGTTTGCCGACGTGGACCCCGAAACCGGTCTGATCGATCCCAAAGAAATCGAAAAGAAGATCACCCCCCGTACCAAAGGAATCGTACCGGTACACTATGCCGGTCGTGCCTGTGATATGGACGCAATCAATGCCATTGCCAAAAAGCACGGCTTGTTTGTGCTGGAAGATGCCGCCCACGCGGTATATACCACCTATGAAAACGGAAACATGGTGGGCAATTGCGACAACATTGCCGCATTCAGCTTTTATGCCACCAAAAACCTCGCCACCGGCGAAGGCGGCATGATCACCACCAACGACGACGCCCTGTACGAAAAACTGCAAGTATTGTCGCTCCACGGCATGAGCAAAGGGGCTTGGAACCGCTTCTCCGCCGCAGGCAGTTGGAAATACGACGTGGTGGAAGCCGGCTTTAAGTACAACATGACCGACATGGCGGCGGCTTTGGGGCTTGCTCAGTTGGATCGTTTGCAAGAAATGCAAAACAAGCGGGAAGAATTTGCCGCCGTTTACAACCAAGCCTTTGCGGACGTAAAGGGCATTTCGGTTTTGCCCGACGGTCCTTGGGGTCGTAACGCATGGCATTTGTACATGATCAAAATCGAGCGAAACGGTCTGGCAATCAGCCGTGACAAGTTCATCCGCTTGCTCAATGAGGAATATAAGATCGGAACCGGCGTACATTATATACCGGTACCCTTACATCCCTTCTACCGTATCAATTACGGCACTCGTCAAGGGGACTACCCCAACGCCGAGCGGTTGTATTCCCAAATTATTTCGATTCCCCTCAACCCTTCACTCACAAGAGAGGATGTTGACTATGTATGTGAAGCAGTTCGAGAAATTGCCCAAAGATTTTCAAAATGAGGCAGTTCGCCCCTATTTTGACTATTTGAGATCCCGCCGCGGCTCCTTGTTTGCCAAGCGAGCCATGGATATTTTTGCTTCGTTTATTTTGCTGATCTTAATGTCGCCCTTTATGTTGGCGGCGGCGGTGGCGGTAAAGGTGTCTTCCAAAGGGCCGATTTTTTACCTGCAAAAACGAGTGGGCATTTACGGCAAACCGTTTTCCATTTACAAATTCCGCACCATGGTGCAAAATGCCGACAAAATGGGCGCGCACGTTACCGTAGGGGAACGAGATCCCCGTATCACCAAGGTGGGACATTTTTTGCGGGTTACCCGTATTGACGAGTTTCCCCAAATGCTCAACGTGCTCAAGGGCGACATGACCATTATCGGAACCCGCCCCGAAGTGCCTCGCTACGTGGAAAAATACACCGATGAAATGAAAGCCACCCTGCTCATGCAACCCGGTGCTTCGGGTGCCGCCAGCATTGAGTACAGCAAAGAAAACGAAATGCTCAAAGACCAAGCCGATCCCGAACAATATTACATAGACGTGATCTTGCCCGACAAAATGGCGATCAATTTGAAATATTTACGGAGTTTTTCGGTTTGGAAAGATTTTGTTTTGATTTTCCGCACGGTATTGTGCGTGTTTAAAAAGTAGATCAACGCAACGGATTAAAGGAGAATTGTCATGCAATTTATTGATCTTGCCGCTCAATATCAGCGGATCGCACCTCAGGTGCAAGAAAAAATGGACGAGGTACTGAATACCGGCCGTTATATCATGGGCCCTGTGGTAACCGACCTGGAACAACGCTTGGCCGACTACGTTGGCAAAAAATATTGCATTTCTTGTTCCAACGGTACCGATGGTTTGATTTTGCCTCTGCTTGCCATGGACATTCATGAAGGAGATGCGGTGTTTGTACCCGACTTTACCTTCTTTGCTTCCGCCGAATCGGTATGCGCCGTGGGCGCTACCCCCGTGTTTGTAGACATTTTACCCGACAGCTACAACATGGACCCCGCTCATTTGATTAAAATGATCGAAAAAACCAAGGCAGAAGGCAAGCTTACCCCCAAAGCCATTATCCCCGTAGACTTGTTTGGTCTGCCCGCTGACTATGCCGCCATTGAAAAAATTGCCAAAGATTACGACCTAAAGGTGCTGGAAGACGGTGCCCAAGGCTTTGGCGGTACCCAAAACGGCAAAAAGGCTTGCTCGTTTGGTGACGTTTCCTCCACCTCCTTCTTCCCTGCCAAGCCTCTTGGTTGCTACGGCGACGGCGGTGCTATGTTTACCGACAGCGAAGAACTTCGCGACCTGCTCATCTCCTTGCGGGTACACGGCTCTAACCCTGCCGACAAATACGACAACATTCGCATTGGTCGCAACTGCCGTTTGGATGCCTTGCAAGCCGCCGTACTGCATTGCAAATTAGATATTTTTGACGACGAAGTGGAAAAACGTCACATCGCCGCCGCCGAATACAACAAGCGGTTGAGCAATTACGTTGCCACTCCCGTTTTGGGCGAAGGGTTTACCTCTTCTTATGCCCAATATACCATTCGGTTGGAAAGTGAAGCCCAACGTACCCAAGTCATGGCCGCCATGAAAGAAGCGGGCGTGCCCACCATGGTGTACTATCCCCGTCCCATGCACGGACAAACCGCCTTTGCCGGCATGGCAAATGCCGCCGATTATCCGGTGGCCGAAGCCGCTTGCAAACAGGTCATGTCTTTGCCCATGCACCCCTATCTGACCACCGAAATCATTGACAAAGTGTGTGCCGAATTGTTAAAGGCATTGGGTAAATAATCATGGCAGGAAACGTTGCTACCAAGGCAAAGTTACTGCATTTGTTGGAGATTTTGCATACCCACTCCGACGAAGATCACCCCTTAGACGCCAACGCTTTGATCGCCCAATTGGAAAAACGGGGAATCTCTGCCGAGCGCAAATCCATTTATCGTGACATAGAGGTGTTGCGGGATTACGGATTTGACATTTTGCTGACCAAATCTCACCCGTCGGGGTACTTTTTGGCAGAGCGCAAGTTTGAATTGGCCGAGATCCGCTTGTTGATGGATGCCGTACTGTCCGCCAATTTTATCACCCGCAAAAAAAGCTTGCAGTTGGTGGAAAAATTGCAACAAATGTGCAGTCAACACCAGACCGATGCTTTGAAGCGGCAGGTGTATATCGACAAGCGCAACAAGCACAAAAACGAGGAGATCTACTATTCCATCCACGTGATAAACCAAGCGATCGAGCAAAAGAAAAAAATCACCTTTTCATACGGCCGCAGGGTGTTGTCAAACGAGGGTAAGGTGACTATGTCCTACCGTACCTTTACGGTCAGTCCCTATGCCCTGCTTTGGTATGACGATTGCTACTACGTCATAGGCAACAACCAAAAATACGACAACCTTATGCACCTGCGACTGGATCGTATGAGCAAGGTCACCATGACCAAACAGCCCTCTCGCTCGTTTGAAGAGGTTTCGGTCTATCGCAACCATTTCGACGTTGCCGACTATGCCGCAAAGCTGTCAAATGCCTTTGGGGGGCAACCCATGACCATAGAACTGCTGTGTCGCGACGATCTGTTAGAAGCAATTTTGGATCGGTTTGGTGACCAAATCTCGTTACGCAACAACTTTGACGGTCGTTTCCGGTTTCGTACCGAAATGGCAATCAGCGACGGCTTGGTGCGAGATATCATTGGTTTGGGCGACGGGGTAGAGGTTGTTTCTCCCTCGGTTTTGCGTGAGAAAGTTGCCCTGCAGTTAAAAAAACTTTGCCAAGTTTATCAACAAGACCCATAACTGCCGAAAAAACGCAGAAAATTGTAAAAATAGGGTTGCGTTCAGCGCCCGAATTATGTATAATATAGGTTGAATTGAGCTGTACTTTTACAGCTTCTCCCATATTTTTTGGAGGTTATATTTATGCCACTCGTAAACACAAAAGAAATGTTCCAAAAAGCATACGACGGCGGCTATGCGATCGGTGCTTTTAACGTAAATGACATGGAGATCGTACAAGGTATCATCGATGCCTGCAAAGCACACAAAGCTCCTGTTATTTTGCAAGTGTCGGCCAGCGCACGGAAATACGCTCGTCACGACTATTTGGTTGCCTTGGTCAAAGCCGCTGAACAAGAAACCGGCTTGCCCATTGCCCTGCACTTGGACCACGGTCCCGATTTTGAAACCTGCAAAGCCTGTATCGACGGCGGCTTTACTTCGGTTATGATCGACGGTTCTTCTTTGCCTTATGAAGAAAACGTAGCCGTCACCAAAAAGGTTGTGGAATACGCCCACGCCCGTGGTGTCACCGTAGAAGGTGAATTGGGTCAATTGGCAGGGGTAGAAGACGAAGTTAACGTTTCTGCTGAAGATGCTTCTTACACCGACCCCGCTCAAGTAGAAGATTTCGTAACCCGTACCGGCGTAGACTCCTTGGCAATCGCCATTGGTACCAGCCACGGTGCTTACAAATTCAAACCCGGTCAAAAACCCCAATTGCGGTTCGACATTTTGGAAGAAGTTTCCAAACGTCTGCCCGGCTTCCCCATTGTGTTGCACGGTGCTTCTTCGGTATCCCAAGAACACATTGCTATTGTAAACCAATACGGCGGCAACATGCCCGACGCTATCGGTATTCCCGAAGAAATGTTGCGTGAAGCCTCTGCCATGTCGGTTTGCAAAATCAACATCGACTCTGACCTGCGCTTGGCTATGACCGCAGGCATTCGCAAACACTTTGCCGAACATCCCGACCACTTTGACCCCCGTCAATATCTGGGCGAAGCTCGTGATGAAATCCGTAAAGTGGTTGAACACAAATTGACCCACGTGTTGGGTTGCGCCGGTCGTCTTGAAGACTAATCGGCTACTGACAATGTATTAAATTTGGAGGTATATATACTATGATTACTGCTGGCGATTTTAGAAACGGCGCAACGTTCGAAATGGACGGCGGCGTATTCCAAGTTGTGGAATTCCAACACGTAAAACCCGGTAAAGGTGCCGCTTTTGTACGTACCAAGTTCAAAAATGTGATCACCGGTGCTGTGGTAGAACGCAGCTTTAACCCCACCGAAAAATTCCCCACCGCTTTCATTGAAAGAAAAGAAATGGAATATTCCTACAACGACGGTGACCTGTACTACTTTATGGATCAAGAAACCTACGACCAATTGCCCATCAACGCTTCCGACCTGGGCGACAACTTCAAGTTCGTAAAAGAAGGCATGATCTGCCGTATCTTGTCCTACAAAGGCAAAGTATTTGGTATTGAACCCCCCACATTTGTGGAATTGCTCATTACCGCTACCGAACCCGGCGTTCGTGGCGACACCGCTACCAACGTAACCAAACCCGCCACCACCGAAACCGGTGCCGAAGTGCGTGTACCCTTGTTTGTCAACGAAGGCGACACCATTCGCATTGACACCCGTACCGGCGAATACATGGAACGGGTATAACCTTGTTGAATCGGGCGGGAGGCATTCTCCCGCCTTTTTTCAAAACTATTTTATTTTGGAGGATATTATCATGACCATTACCGAAAAAATTGCTTATATCAAAGGGGTAGCCGACACCCTGGAACTGAACGAAGGCGACAAAAAAGATCGCTTGATCATGTCCTTGATCGACGTCATGAACGACATGGCTTTGGCAATCGAAGATTTGGAAACCGGTTTGGACACCTTGAGTGCACAAGTAGACGAGATCGACGAAGATCTGGGCACCTTGGAAGAAGAATGGTATGACGATGATTGCGATTGCTGCTGCGACGACGACTGCGACTGTGATTGCGATTGCTGTGACGATGACTGCGACTGCTGCTGTGACGATGATTGCGTA
>JAFYMD010000180.1 GCA_017556785.1 Clostridia bacterium
GGTGCCGTACTCCCCTGCGGGTGTTTCTTGGGCAAAGACAGGTACGGTCATTACCCCAACGGCTATGATAGCAGCAAGAAAAACTGCTATTACTTTTTTCATGGGTATCCCCTCCAAAATATATTTGTATTAAGTATACACGATTAACGAACCAAATGCAAGGATATTCTACACAAAAAGCGGCACCCGCAAAGCGAGTGCCGCAATAGATTTAGGAAACCAATTTCATATTATCCAACGCAAGAACAGTGGGAGTTGTTAAGCTATCATAATTGAAATAGGTTACGCGAATGCCAACAATATTAGACCAATTGGCATTGTTGGCCGTGGTGGGAGGAGCCGCCAGATCGAAGGTGGCGGTGTGCCAACCGGTAGTCTTGTTATCCAGACCAATCATGTAGTTAAAGCCGTCGTCTTTGCCGTTGGTCACAAAGTTTACTTGCAACCCTGCCGAACCGCCTACAGTACCGTTGACATAATAATCCAAGGCGATGGTTTTACCGGCAGACAGATTCATGGGGGCGGTAAAGGTGTAGTACATCATACCACCGATTTTAGAGCCTGCCGACTCAGCGGTAGGATTATTCAAAGTCAGTTGCACCGCACCACTACCTTCGGTTTTGTTGGTGGTGGTCAAAGCAGCCGTAGCAGAAAACGCGGTAGTAACACCGGTAATACTGTCAAAGTTGCTGATCACTTTGGCATTGGTAGTGCTGGCAGGACCGGGAATGGCGGGCACCGCATTGGTAGCCGTAGTGATACGGAAATTATCCAACATCATAAAGGTGGGTGTAGTGTTATTCGCATAGTTGAAATAGGTGATGCGAATGGCTCGAATGGAAGCCCAGTCGGCGCCGTTTGTGGTGGAACTGACGTGAGATTTAATGAAGCTAAGGGTATGCCAGCCAATTTGTGCATCGTCAATCCCTTGCATAAAGTTGAATCCGTCGTCTTTCCCATTGGTTACAAAGTTAATTTGCAACCCTGCCGAGCCTTTAATGGCATCGGTCAGCCAGTAATCCAGTTGGAATTTTTCCACATTGGACAGGTTGATGGGGGTGGCAAATTCATAGTAGATCATACCACCGATTTGAGAACCACTAGCCTCCGCTGTCGGTTTTCCAAAGTCCATGCGAAGCGCACCGCTACCCTCGTTTTTGTTGTTGGTTTCAATGGCAACGGTGGTAGAAAATTCAGCGGTTACGCCTGCAGTAGAGTTAAAGCCGACCATTACGGTGTCAACCGTCGTGGGGGTAGGTTCGGGATCAGGCGTAGGCTCGGGATCGGGTTCAGGATCGGGTGTAGTAGTGCCGCCTTCGGTAACGCTACCGCCAATGTATTTCAGGTTGTCAAACAAGAAATAAGTGGGAGTAGCGTTGTTGCTCAGGTTGAAGTAGGTAATGCGAACTCGTTTGATGTTTGCCCAATCGGGAGAGTTGGCGGTGGCAGTAGGGGTGGACTTGTTAAAGACCATGGTGTGCCAACCTGCTTCGTGGTTGTCAAGACCCAACGTAAAGTTATAACCGTCGTCGTTACCGTTGGTAATGAAGTTGATTTGTAAGCCGGTAGAACCGTTGATTTTAGCAGGGGTGTAATAGGTAATGGAGAACTGTTCCACCGTGCTCAAATTCAAGTGAGTGGCGAAATCATAGTAAATCATACCGCCGATTTTGCTACCTGAAGCTTCTGCGGTGGGTTGACCGAAACTGGTTTTCAGCGAGCCCGCACCCTCTTGCTTGTTGGCTTTGTCTACCGACAAAGTGGTAGAGAATTCAGCCGAGAACCCGCTGATGCTGTCAAAGTTGATGATAGCATTGGGGTCAGAAGCAGCAGGAGTGGTGTCAGGTTCGGGATCAGGCGTAGGTTCGGGATCGGGCGTAGGAGTAGGAGCCGTGCCGCCATTCACCTGCCGTAGATTGTCAAGGATCATGTAAGTAGGAGTCTCATTGTTATTCAGATTAAAGTAGGTAATGCGAATCCGTTTAATACTGGCCCAATTGGGGGTATTGGCAGTTGCGCTGGGACTGGCCTTGTTAATGGTCAAGGTGTGCCATCCTGCGGCGGCATTGTCGATACCCAAGTTAAAGTTAAAGCCGTCATCGTTACCATTGGTAACAAAGTTTACTTGCAACATAGACGAGCCGACAATCGCCACGGGGGTGTAGTAATCCAAAGTAAAGGTTTCCGCCGCAGACAGGTCTACTGCCGAGGGGAAGGTATAGTACATCATGCCGCCCACTTGGCCGCTTTGACCGGTGGGATATGCATAATCCAAGCGTACAGATCCGCTACCTTCGGTTTTTTGGGTGGCTTCTACCGTAGCGTTGGTGTTGAATTCGGGAATGATGTTTTCAATAGAATCAAAGTTGAGCAATACCGTACCTTCGGTGGAAGCGGCAGGCGGTACCGTAATGGTACCGTTTGCCGTTACACGCAGGTTATCTACCATAATAAAGTTGGGTTTCGCTGTATTGGAGTGGTTGAAATAGGTAATGCGAATGGAACGAATGGAGGACCAATTGGCACCATTGGCAGTAGCGGACACATGGTCTTTGGTAAAGGTAAGAGTATGCCAACCGGGTTGGGCATTGTCAATGCCTTGCATAAAGTTGAATCCGTCGTCTTTGCCGTTGGTAACAAAGTTGAACTGCAACCCTGCCGAAGCACCTACCGCATCGCTTACCCAGTAGTCAATCTTGAATTCGGTAACTGCACTCAACTCGGCAGGATAAGCAAATTCATAATATGCCATGCCACCAATTTTGGTAGAAGATGCTTGCCCGGTGGGATTGGCATAATCCATACGAAGTGCACCGCTACCTTCTTGTTTGTTGTTGGTTTCGATCGCGGCCGTTGTTTCGAAATCGGTAGTTACACCTTTCAAGCTATCGAAGGACACCAATACCGATTCGGTAGGATTGGAAGGAGTGGGATCCACAGGATCGGGATTCACAGGAGGATTGGTAGAAGAATCACCGGCATCTCTACGCAGGTTATCCAACATAATAAAGGTGGGTTTCGCATTATTCGCGTAGTTGAAATAGGTAATACGAATGGCACGGATAGACGACCAGTTTGCACCGTTGGTTGTGGTACTTACATGAGATTTTTTGAAGGTCAAGGTATGCCAACCGGGTTGGGCATTGTCGATACCTTGCATAAAGTTAAAGCCGTCATCGGTACCGTTGGTAACAAAGTTGATTTGCAACCCTGCCGAGCCAACGATCGCATCGGATACCCAGTAGTTGATCGAGAATTCGTCATCGTTCGACAAATTCATGGGAGTAGCAAACTCGTAAATGATCATACCGCCGATTTTGGAACTGCTTGCATTGGCAGTGGGAGCTTCAAAATCCATGCGAAGGGCGCCTAACCCCTCTTTTTTGTTGTTGGTTTCAATAGCAAGATTGGTTTTATGATGTCCAATAAAGCCACTTACGCTGTCAAAGTTGACCAGTACGTTGGGATCGGGAGGAATATAGGGATTGGGAGTAGGCGTGGTGGGATTGGAAGGAGCAGAAGGTGTTCCCAAGTTAGCACCTTGACCCGACGCTTGTACCAAATTGTAATAGGTATAAGGGTCAACGTATTTCACACTCAGACCTTTTTGAGCGGCATAGGTGTTAAAGTTGTTTACAATGTTGCTGATTTCGGTAGGTGTTTTGCACACGGTACGATACGCACTAAAGTTATAACCGGCATTGAGGGTCTCTCTGGCGTGATCATACATTACTTGGTTGTCGTTGGTACCAACACCCACATGGCAGTTGATAAAGTAAGTGCTGCCGTATTTACCCAAACGAGTATTCTTCATGTGGGTAAAGTTCAGTTTGGGAGAATAACGGCTAATACAGTCAGCAATGTTCGCGGTCGCCGTAAAGTGGTTACCGTTGATGATAAAACCGGTCATTTCCATACCGAAACGGTCGTAATATTTTTTACTGTAAGCGGCAAAGATACCGCCACCCGCAGTGTACGGACGTTTCATACCGGAATAAGACAAGGTTTTATCTTGGAACAAACCTTCAGGAATGATATACCCAGCACCACCGTCACCGCCGACGATGTAATCTTGGGCGGTCATGTTGTCATACATGTAATCAAAGATGACAGGAACACGGTCGGACAAGTTGGGGTTGATGGACCACATGAGCGGCAAAGTACCACGTTTTTTGTCACCGCCGCGGTTGATCCACATCTTATAAATATGTTCTTTGAGCCATGCAGAGGAGTCGTAGTCCCCTACGTAAATGGTGTAGTAATAGGTATTTCTGTCGTAACCAATATTTTCCAAAGCTGTGTGGTTGTTTACGTATTCGTCCTTCATAGGAACGTATTTGTAGAACAACGAACCATTGGTCATAGAAGCAGGTGCTTTGGCGTCGGCTTCTTTTGCCAAGTTGTAAGCCGTAATGTATTCGCAGTACAACCATTCGATCCAAGTATCTACTTTTGAGCCTTGACCTTCGTGGCTTGTATATTTGCACCACCAGGGGGGGAAGCCCATCAAAGCGCCGAAGGCACCGTTGGCACGGGTGTATCGGGCTGCAAAAATCTTCAGCATCGTAGCATTGTCGGTACCGATAGCGGCTTGCCCGTTCTTTTGCGCGGGGTCGTCACATGCGGCTTCGCCGTTATAAGGAGCCAAGTCGAAGAAGAAACAGCGACGGGCAATCAGATAGTCGTGGTTGGATAAGCAGTTGGTACCTGCATCACCAAGCAACGCGGTGGGATGATCGGCATAACCATAGGCGGAGTAACCTTTTATACAAACGGCACCGTCCAAGGTGTATGCCAAATATTGGCTGGAGCAACGATTAAAGTATTTTTCCAACGCCCACAAATAAGCGTCGTTTTTGGCAGAACCGGTAGAGGCAGTGGCGGTACCGGTAATGTTGGTGCCTTTTTGGCCGTTTTTAAACATACCGACCAAGGATTGTTTTACAGGAACACCTTTGCTTACCAACAAGGTGTGCAAGGGGGAGTTGGCAAGTACGGGTAAGAAACCGTCCAAACCGCAAATGGTAGCAGCCACGTTAGCGGTAGCGGGTACGTTACCATCCCACAGAATGATACCACAGGATTTGATGAGGGGCAAGAATTCATCCAACAGGGCATTAAAGTTGGTCACTTTCACTTCGCTCAAACCGTTAATACCGGCTTCGGCATTGGCATATTGCATGATTGATCCGTTTTGGGTCATTTCGGAAAGCCAAGTAGTATCGGAAGTTTCGGTTACCACCGCAATCAACGCCGTGTGATTTTCATCCAAACCGAAGTCGCGGTTCACAAGACCTTGCATGCTATATACCAAACGAGCAAAGTCGAAATCGCCCACGCCGCTGCCATCGGGATTGCGCAAGGCAGGAGCGGTCAAACGGTACATGGTATTTGCCTTTACTCCGCTGGTGGTAGTCATAAAGCCGGTGTCGGCGGTTACGTCTTTTTCATAGGCGCCGTTGACCGAATTGGATTTATCATAAGTGGCAATATTACCATCATGAGGAGGATCGCCGGCTTCCAAAGCGGCAATGGTAGCTTCCGCTTCTTGCAATTTAGCCAAATTGGTCACCAAGGCTTTTTGGGCATCGGTCAAAGCATTATATGCCGAACGAGCAGCGGTCACAGCCGACTTATCGTCCAAAGTAATTGCGACAGGCAAGGCGGCGATTTGATCTACTACCTTTTTCGCGGCGGCTTGGTTAATAGCGGCTTCTTCCAAAGCGGCAATGGTGCTTTCGGCATCCAACAGTTTTTGATAGTTGGTCACCAAGGGTTTTTGCTCATCGGTCAAGCTGTTATAATCAGCACGTGCGGCTTCAACAGCCGACTTGCTGTCCAAAGTAATCGTGGCAGGCAAAGCGTCAATTTTATCTTGTACAGCTTTGGCGGCGGCCTTGTCGGCGGCTTCTTTTTCCAGAGCAATGATTGAGGCTTCCGCATCTACCAATTTTTGGTAATTGCTTACCAACGCACTTTGGGTATCGGTCAGGTTTCCGAATGCCGTACGAGCGGCGGTAATCGCATCTTTATCACGCAAAGCAACAGGAGTGGGGATTGCATCAATCAAGGCAATCACATGATCGGCGGCTGCTTTGTCAGCAATGGTTGCGGCCAAAATTTCTTCGGCATTCAACAATGCTTGGTAGTTGGTAACCAAGGCTTTTTGCGTATCGGTCAAGGCTTCGTAAGCGGTACGAGCCGCTTCTACCTTATCGGCATCGTCCAAAGTCACGTTGGAAGGAATCGCTTTGATCAAGGCGATTACGCCATCAGCGGCGGCTTGATCAGCGGCGGTTTTTTCCAAATCAACGATTGCTTTTTCAGCGGCAACCAATTTTTGGTAGTTCACAACCAAATCTTTTTGGGTATCGGTCAAATCGTCATACGCATCTCTGGCGGCCTGCACCTTGGCTTTATCATTTAACGTTACAGTAGCAGGAATCGCGTCAATCAAAGCAATCACCCCGTCGGCAATCGCTTTATCGGCATTGGTAGCCTTAATTTCGGCAATGGTTTTCTCAGCATCTGCCAAGGTTTGGAAATTGGTAACCAAGGCTTGTTGGTCTTGCGTCAAACGGCTGTAGGCCAAACGAGCGGCCTTAACGCGAGTTTCGTCGGACAATTTTACGTCAGCAGGAATATTATTGATCAAGGTCATAACGATCGCCGCAGCGCGTTGATCGGGGTTGGCACCCAATTCCGACAACGTTTTCTCGGCATCTACCAGCACTTGGAGATTCACAACCAAAGCTTTTTGGGTGTCGGTCAGTGCTTGATAGGCAGAACGAGCGGCCAAAACGGCGTTTTTATCTGCCAAAGTGGGGTTGGCAGGGATTTTGTTAATCAACGTAATAACTGCGTCGGCAGCTTGTTTGTCGGGATCGATTTCCAACTCAGCCAAAGCCTTTTCAATGCTTAACAGCACAAGATAGTTGGTAACCAAGGCTTTTTGCGTATCGGTTAACAAATTGTATGCCGCACGCGCATCTAACACTTGGTTTTTGTCAGCCAAAGTGGGGGTTTCGGGCAAAGCGGCAATCAAAGCAGTCACCGCATCGGCGGCTACCTTGTCAGGATCGGGCTTGGCTTCTTCTTCCAGTTTGGCAATGTCATTTTCAAAACCGACCAATTTGTCGTAATTGGTAACCAACGCTTGTTGTGCCTCGGTTAAATTGGTGTAAGCGGTACGAATCGCCGCAATCGCATCTTTCATTTCCAACGTCACGGGAGTTGCGACAGCGTTGATCATGTCGATCACAGCATTGGCGGCTTCTTGGTCCGGATCAACAGGAATCGGTGGCTCTTCCACAGGGGTAATGGTATAGTACTCCCCTACCGAAAACGACGTAATCTTACCGACAACAAATTGCAAAATTTGCAATGCGTCGGAAGCGGCAACTTTACTGTCACCGTCTACGTCGGCCACGTTGGTTTGGTGTTCGTCAAACTGCACCTTACCAACAACCGCTTGCAACACTTTTAAAGCGTCGGCTGCGGAAATTTGGCCATCGTAGTCAACGTCACCGTATTTCACGTAATTGACCCCATATTCACCGGCGGGATCGGTCTCCGCCATGGTCAGGGGCACCGCAACAATACTAAGCAGTAATACAACTGTCAGCAATGCGGATATGACTTTTTTCATTCCTACCACTCCTTCAAGAGTTACACCCAAATAGGTGCAATAAATCACCTATCATTTTACATCAAATCGCACCAAAATACAAGATGTGATTTGTTACAAATTTCTTGTTTTTGTTTATGAATTTTCCACAAAAAGAAAAAGACTGATTTGTGCAGATAACACAAGTCAGTCTATGTTCATGCAGACGGGATTATAACCCTTCTTTACATTGACCGGATTGATGCAACAAGTCAAAGAAGGTATACGTATCTACGTATTCGTAGTCATAATCGGGATTTTTCTCTTTGGCATATTCCAAAAAGCGTTCAACCAACCGCTTGGTATCACTGGGGCTGTCGCACACATTTCGGAAGCCGGCAAAATTGTAATCCTTCATGCGTCCGAAAATATGGTTGTACATAGCCTGAGCGCTACCTTCGTACGAATTGATCTTACCGCTGACCCCATTATGAAGATACACAAAGGGCACACCGTTATACGATGCCATTAAAGTAGCGGGACAATTGTGGAAGTTACCGACAGGAGAAAACTCAGAAAAGGTTTTCATAATTTCGGTGGTCATGGGATAATGACCGTTGATGATAAAGCCGGTATTGTCCAAATCGAACTTATCGTAATAGTAGGCACAATGCTCTGCCCATGCCTTTGAACCGTCGGGCAATTCCCGCAAAGAGCAGCTTTCATAGAGCGCGGCAGGAATCACGTAACCGGCACCGGTGTCTCCTGCTGAGAAAAAGTCGTTGTCGGTCAGGTTTTCGTGAATGTAGTCAAACACCATGGGAGCCCGCTCGGACAAATTGGGATTAAACGCCCAGTTGATGGGCAACGTACCCCGTGCCGGATCTTGCCAAAAGTTCATAACGTGAAGTTTGAGCCATGCGGCAGAATCATAATCGCCACCATAAAAAGTAACGTATTTGGTGCGAGGATTAAACACCTTTTTTTCTTTGGGACGGGGGTTTTGGTACCGTTCAAAGTTACTTTTGTATTGGCAATAAAAAGAAGCGTTGCTCATGGTGCAAGGGTGTGCAGCATCGGCCTCTTTTGCCAAATTATACGCCGTAACCAACGAAACGTAGATCCACTCCACCGTAGTGGCAACCAAAGAACCCATTCCGCGAGAAGCGGTATATTTCACCCACCAAGGGGGGAATCCCAAAATTTGACCAAATGCACCATTCGCCCTCTCATAACGACCACGGAAGATCATTTTCAAGGTTTCCAAATCGCAACCCAACGGTTGTTTGGGATCGTCGCAAGGACGTTCTATCTCAACACAGGTCAAATCAAAGAAGAAGCAACGGCGGGCAAGATAGTAGTCGTGGTTATACAAGCAGTTGAGTCCCGGTGTGTGGGCATTTTTTTCAAAAACAGTACCGGGCACGCAACCCGCACCATCTAAAATATATGCGATATAGCGAGAAGAACAGCGATGAAAATATTTGTCATAAGCCCAGCGGTAAGCATCGTTTTTGGCACTACCACAAGTCGCAAACCCGTCAGCATAAACGCTTCCGCCTTCACCAAACATGCCAACCAGAGATTGCTTGACCGCCACACCTTTTTGTTGTAAATAAGCGGCAAAACTGTCGGCCTCGTCGGTATAACGAACCGGCAAGGAACCCTCTAACCCACAAATGGTTGCCGCCACGTTTGCCGTAGCCGGCACAGCACAGTCCCAATAGATCACGCCGCATGCGGCAATTTGAGGAGCGAACAGTTCCATAAAGGTGTCCAGATTTTTCACAGGAAGCAATTCCATACCGTGAAAGGTTTTGTTTTCACCCATGGTATAGTCCAGCCAAAACTTGTCAGAATCGGTAACATCCAAATAAATCAAGCTGTTGTGATGCGTTCCGAAATCACGATTGACAAGACCTTGCAAGCTGACCACAAAACGGGTAACGTCTTTGTTGTAAATCAACGACATCTCTTCAAAAAAAGAATTGTCGATATAGTAAATGGTGTTGTCCTTTAACCCATCGGTAACAATGCAAAACGATTCATCGGCCGAATGGTCGGGGGTAATGGTATATGTTTTTTTGTCCATGAGTAAACCTCCTGTGCCAAGTGTCATTTTTATTATACCAATCTAACGAAACAAGTCAATGTTTTTTTATGTCATTCGGCTTTTTTCTGTTACTTGACACCGAGAATCGGAATATGTATAATGAACAAAAACCGTTTTTCTTTGCGGAGGAATCATGAAACCTTTTTTCAAAAAACTCATTTGGAATTTGCTGACCTTCGGTGCATACGGTGCGATCTGCTTTATGCTGGAATTGCCCATGACCTCCATCGTGTTTTCCCTTATGGAGCACGACGACCCGAACATGGTCACCGTGGTCACCATGACAGTCGGTCTTTTTCTTACCTTGTATGCCGTTTATTTAAAGCGGTTGCGTAACGACCATGAACGCAGACAGTATTTGACCGATATTCGTCGGCAATACGGCAACACCAAGGTGGATCTGTCTCGCATTTTTCACAGCCCGTCTTATCGGCGTGAGGTTTTGTCTTTTGCCGCCATTGTCACTGTGTTGGCTGTGCGTTTCGTTTTACGAATTGCCTTGCAAGAACGGTTAGCCTTGGGCGAACGCTTTTTATTGATTGGTGTTGTAGTCGCCTTTTCTTTGGTAATATGTGTTGTGTACGCTTTGGTAAACCTGTTGATCCTCAATCGCATACACAGGGCGTGGGTCGACGCTTTGATCGTTCCCGATGAATCAGACGAAGAATTTGAAATGCGCCGAAAAAAAGCCGCCATGATACGCAACTACGCATTTCAATTTGGCTTTTCCCTTTCGTTTTGGGTGTTGTATTTACTCAATTCCTATGCGGTCACCTTTGCCATTGTGGTTACCCCTGCCCTGTTTATTTATTCCCAGGTACAAGGAATTATGGGGATTACCCATTTTCGCAACATTGACCGACCTTATCGCACCTACGTGATCTTGCAGATTTTGTCATTGGGACTATACGTATTCTCGTTGGTATTCGGCTCCTTTGCACCTAAGATATAAAAAGAGATACAAAACAAGGACGTGAAGTGATGTGCTTCACGTCCTTGTTTGCTTAGATCTTTATTGTATTTTTATACCACATTCCCTATAAATGCGGATCATTTTTTCTTCCCCTTTTTGGCTTTTTTCTTTTGCACCGAATACCCGAATTTCCCCAATTTTTCACCCAACGCAAAATATTCCCCATGGGCATATGCGGCAAGGTCGGCTTTGTCCAAGTGCAATTTCCCGTTATCATCCACCAGCGATTGCTCCACGTTGACCGCCACGATATCTGCCAAAAAAATATGGTGCGTTTCCATCTCTATGACTTGTATTACGTTGCATTCCAGCGACAAGGGGCTCTCTTGAATCAACGGAACGTCTACCTGTGTCGCAGGTTCTTTATGTAAATTGCATCGCTCAAATTTGTCAATCGTTTTCCCGCTGACCACACCGCATTTATCGGCGGCACGCACCAACTGTTTGGTGGTCAGATTGATCACAAACTGCCCGCTTTGCCGAATCAGATCGTAGGAAAATCGTTCGGGACGCACAGCAATATACGTGCGAGGCGGTTTGGTATTGAGTATGCCCGTCCAAGCAACGGTCAACACGTTTTCAGTTTCCCCATGCTTGCAAGTAACCAAACAGGGAGGCACCGGTGCCAGCAAAGCTCCGCCGTTCCAACTGATCTTACTCATAGCTTATTCCTCATTTTGGTCGGGATCACGAAACTGAATTTGCACCCCATGATGAAGATTTTCAATCACGGCGGTTTGGTTTGCCATCGCTTGTTCCCCGTCAAGCGACCAAGACAGTTCTCCGTCATAAAAGCATTCCACACGCGAAGCTTTTAAATAATGCACCAATTCTCCGTCATACTCATATCGCAACAATCCCAACACGATTTTGTTGAGTTGCAAAATATTTTTTGGTTTGCGTACCAATATAATCTCAAAGATTCCGTCGTGGAAATTGAGTTTTTCGTCTTTGAGTTTTAACACACCGCCAATAGAAGCAGCATTGGTCACAGCCCCAAACAACCAAGGGCCTTCCACCGCCACACCGTCGCACACCAATTTCATGGGAATGCTTTTGATCTTGGTCATGGACTTAATTCCGCTTAGCAAGTATGCCAAATGCCCTAACATATTTTTTAAACTTTGGCTGGTACTGTAAGAGGTTTCGGTAAACGCACCAAACGAGGCGATATAAGTAAACCGCCGTTGACCGTTAAACAGACCAATATCTTGATCATGCAAGCTACCGTCCACAATAGAAGCGGCCGCTTCCACCGGATCCATGGACAAATGCAAGCCTGCGGCAAAGTCGTTGGTACTGCCTGCGGGAATATACCCCACGGGAATCCCGTGACCTGCCTGCATAATACCACAGACCGTTTCGTTTAACGTACCGTCTCCTCCGGCACATATGACAATATCATACCCCTGCTCTCCCGCCGCCATCGCCAACTCGGTTGCGTGGTTACGATACTTGGTGGGACACACGGTTACCTGATACCGACGAGACAAGGTTTCTACAATGTCATACAGTTTGCTTTGCAGAACCATTTTACCGGCTCTGGGATTCAAGATCAATAATGCTCGTTCCATGAGAAGCCTCCTTGGAAAAAATACACCCGCAATAGTTTTGTCGATACAATCCATATTGCGCAGACAATTGCAACGATTGTTTATAACCCTCTTTCTTTTTAAAATCCGAGGGTAAATACACCGTGTTTGTGGCTTGAGATACGGTCTGCCCCACCTCATTGATCACCATCGCATTTTTGTGAGGGCTGACCGTTAAAGTGGTAGCAAAATGAGTATAGTTTTTTTCCTGCGCCAACCGTGCGGTTTCTTGCAAACGTTGTTCAAAACAAACCTTGCACCGCTCGCCCCCCTCGGGACAATGTTCCATGCCTGTCACCAGATGGAAAAACGTTTGCGGTTCATAGGGTGGCACCCACAAATCCACAGGGCAATCCGTGGGCATTTGGTCAATCAAGCGCCGCTGTTCGGCAAGACGCTTTTCAAATTCCTCTTTTGGATGAATGCATGGGTTGTAATACAACACCGTAATGCGAGAAAAATACCGTGAAAGATAAGAAAGCACGTAAGAGGAGCAAGGCCCGCAACAAGAATGCAACAGCAACGTAGCATGGTCAGACAATTGTGTTAACATTTGGTCGGTTTGTTGCTGAAAATTCACATTGTTTCTCCCCTTCCCTTTCTCTTTTCTTGTATAATACACCCAATGCGAACAAAATGCAATCCATAAACAGAAAATTGGTAGATTTCGTTTTCATAACCGCTTGCATTTTTCGACAGGATATGATAAGATGAAAACCGTAATACAGATCATCTCAAAGGAGAACATGAAATGCTGACTAGTAAACAACGAGCCTTCCTGCGCGGTCTTGCCAATTCTATGGATGCCATTTTTCAGGTGGGCCACAACGGAATCGGTGACCAACTGATCCGCCAGGTAGATGAAACCTTGGCGGTACGGGAATTGATGAAACTGCGGGTGTTGGAAACCTCTCCTGTGACCGCTCGTGAAGCCGCCGACACCATTGCCAACGCCGTAGGCGCCGACGTGGTACAAGTAATCGGGTATCGGTTCGTGCTCTATCGCCCTGCCAAAGAGCCCAAAATCGAATTGCCAAAAGTAAAAAAGAAATAACCTGCAACCCCAAACTTCCTTTTCCCCTATCGAAAAGGAAGTTTTCTTATTTTTTAGCGGCAAGATTTGTCTTGCATTCAATGGGTGAATATGCTATGATGTCTTGGGTCTATAATGCACTGCATCCTTTGTATATGAAGGAGTGGTAGCAAGGAGGATATAAAAATGAAAACCAATATCAAAACCAAAAACAACCGCAAAAAAACCATTGAAACACTTACCTACGGCGCTATACTCACCGCATTGGTCGTGGTGTTGCAACTGTTGGGCTCATTTATTAAATTCGGTCCTTTTTCTGTTTCGCTGGTACTCATTCCCATTGTCATCGGTGCCGCCATGTGCGACAAATACATTGGTGCCTGGTTGGGATTTGTGTTCGGTTTAGCCGTATTGCTTAGCGGTGATGCCGCCCCCTTTATGGCAATTGACGTACCGGGTACGATTTTTACCGTACTTGCCAAAGGGACACTGTGCGGATTTGTTGCCGGCCTGGTCTATGAATGGGTTAAAAAACTCAACCATTATGTAGGGGTAATTGCCGCCGCCGTTGTTTGTCCGATCGTCAACACCGGTATCTTTTTGATCGGGTGCCGCGTGTTTTTCTACCATACTCTGCTTACTTGGGCTTCTGCCGACGGTTATGGCGGAGATTTTGCGGGATATTTGTTGATTGGTTTTGTTGGACTCAATTTCTTGGTGGAATTGGGTGCCAATATTGTGCTGAGTCCCGTAATTGTCCGTTTGATTCAAGCGGCTAAAAAAATTAAGAAATCCTAATTAGGAGTACTTCTTTATGGAACAAACCATCGCCGCGATTTCCACTCCCCTTGGGGCGGGTGGAATGGGCACGATTCGCATTTCGGGCGAAACCGCCCGTACTGTTGCCGACCGCGTTTTTAAGTCGGTTTCGGGTAAAACAATTGAACAAGCCAAAGGCTACACCGCCTTGTTTGGTCACGTTATGGATGGCGACCGTGTGGTAGACCAAGCGGTGGCTTTGGTATTTGCCGCTCCCAAAAGTTACACCGGTGAAGACGTGGTGGAACTTTCTTGCCACGGCGGTATGGCGATTATGCGGGAAACCCTGCGCCTTACCCTTGCAGCAGGCGCCAAGCCTGCCGAAGCAGGGGAATTTACCAAGCGCGCCTTTTTAAACGGCAAAATGGAACTCACCCAAGCCGAAGCGGTCATGGACGTAATTCACGCCAAAGGAGAACAAGCCGCTCGTGCGGCAGTTGCCGCCAATCAGAGGGCACTTGCCAAGCGATTGATCCAAATGAAAGATTCCTTGGTGAACACCGCCGCATGGTTGGCGGCGTGGGCAGATTTCCCCGAAGAGGAAATCCCCGAAGTAGAGCCTGCCGCATTGCAAGGGCGTCTTTCCCCTGCCAAAGATGAAATCGCCCGTTTGCTTGCCACCTTTGACAGCGGTCGCGTGATGCGAGAAGGGGTAGAAACCGCTATTGTGGGTTGCCCCAACGTGGGCAAATCCACCCTAATGAATCTGCTTTGCGGACACGAAAGTTCCATTGTAACCCACATTGCAGGCACCACCCGTGACGTGGTTTCGGAAGAAATTCTTCTTGGTGATTTGCGGTTGCACCTAAACGACACCGCAGGCATTCGGGAGACCGACGACACGGTAGAGCAATTTGGGGTGCAACGAGCCAAAGATCGCCTTGCCACCGCTGAACTGATTTTTGCGGTGTTTGACGGTTCTCGTGCCCTTACCGACGATGATAAAGAACTTCTCACCCTTTGCAAAGGTCGCAAAGCGGTGGCGGTGCTTAATAAAAGTGACCTGCCTCGTCAGACTGACGAGCAAGCCATTACCGATGCCATTCCTCGTGTGGCGGTGCTTTCTGCCAAAGAAGGCAGCGGCGTAAATGAACTGAAACGTCACGTGGAGGAACTGCTTTCTCTCACCGATTTTGACAGCGATTGCGGTATGCTGATGAACGAACGGCAACGGGATTGCGCCTTGCAGGTGCAACGGTGTTTGCAAGAATGCGAGGATGCCCTGCAAATGGGACTGACCCTGGATGCGGTTGGGGTTAGTTTGGACGGTGCATTGGAAGCACTGATGGAATTGAGCGGAGAAAGAGTCACCGAAGAAGTCGCCAATCAAATCTTCCACCAATTCTGCGTTGGAAAGTAAATTCGCATTTTGGCGAAGAACAAAGCGAATAATATTGTAATATGCAAGGATGTGCAAAGTGTAAGTTTTGCACATCCTTTACCTTTTGTTCAACATCAATTTGGCGGAATCCCCTACGGGGATGATTGGA
>JAFYMD010000181.1 GCA_017556785.1 Clostridia bacterium
GCGGTAGCGGCGGCGTAGTGGGATTGACCGTATATTATCCCGAACAATCGTTGGACAACATAAAACCCTATCCCCCTGTGTTCTACACCCACGGACAAGGTAGTTCGTATATGCTTTCTACCGTGAAAAACTGCACGGTTATCAACGGGTACCGTGGCATTGGCGCTTGCTGTCGCATGGAAAACCCCAACGCCCATGAACAGTTGACGGTGGAAAACTTCAAGGGCACCTTTTTAAACAATGCCGCCGAGGTATATAACCAGGCCGACGTAGGGACTTGGGAAAACGTAACCGTAAGCGATCGCTATTGGGCAAACGTCAGCAGCAAAGGTATGATCGCGGCTGACAAAGCCCAATTGCAAGCCTATACCAAAGCCAATACCATTGGCATGAAACTGGGCGATTTGGAATGGACCGAATTTATGGATCTGACCATTGAAAACTGCAAGATCGGGTTGGAGATTGAAAAAGGACAACGCATTCAATTTGCCGGTTCTCTTTACAACATTAACATTAAAAACTGCACCATTGGTATTTCGGTATTGGATTTAGATCCCCGTTGGGGAATGCTCATTGCCCAAAGCACCATAGACGGCGGCATTCAAAACCGAACCGACGGTTTGGTGAAAATGCTAAACGTAACGGTAAACGGCAGTTGCGCGGGCAATGTTACCAACGAGCAACGCAAAGAAGTTGCCAACCTAACCATTTCCAAAGGGGGTTACAAAAGTCCGAGCCGCAATCTTGTGGTATCCGAGGTCACCAATGACGGGACCGCCGATGTTTCGCAAGAATTGCAACAACTGTTAAACCATATGGCAACCACAGGGGGAATCGTTTATCTGCCTGCCGGCGCCTATCGGTTAGACGGGCCGATTCAAGTCCCTGCCAACGTGCAACTGCGCGGTTCTTCTTCAGTTGCCACCCGTGGCTTTTCCGGCAATGGCGCAGGTACGGTCATTTTGGCCTATTACGGTGACGGCGAGCAATTTGATGCCGAAACCGACACCGCACTCATCACCCTTGCGGGAGAAAATGCGGGGATTTACGGCATTCGCATTACCTATCCCAAAAACGGCAGTAATGATATCAATTTTTACACAACCTATACCATTCGAGGGAAAGCCAAAGGAGTTTATGTCGTTAACAGTTGCATCACCGCGTCGGGATACGGCATTGATTTCAGAGGATGCGACAACCACTACATCAATAAAGTTACCACCTGTTGCTATTACAACACCTATCGGTTAGGCGGTAAAAACGGTGTTTTGAGCGGTTGTTTGCAAAACGGAACGGTAATTGCCCGATGTTCCGACCCGTTTCTTGAAAACTGGTTTAACGAGCACGAACAAGATATTTTCGTTGAAATGTTCGACCCGTATTTGCGCAGACTTTCCATGTATATCATCGCCGAAAATGCGCAAAACCAAACCATTTATAACACCTTTGCCTACGGTTGCAGTACCATGATCACTTTGAAAAATACCGACGGCACCAAAATTGTCAACATTGGATGCGACAATATCGGTGAATATCAAACCCATTTGGAAAGCGGCAATGCCACGGCAATCAACACCATGCGGTATAACGGACTCTCATATCGTAGCGAAAACGGCTTGTTGGGTCTTTACAACCGATTAACCATTAACGACAAATCCGAGCAAAACGGCGTGTTTTAATCAGCCAAATTACAAAAGGAGTAGTCCCTGACGGACTACTCCTTTTTCTTATAGCACAAGTTACTGTATTGTGATATTGACTCCGTTGACCTCTACCCCTTCGGCGGCGCGAATGAGAATATATTTCACACCGTTAATCACTTGGGTAGATACCAAATCGGTGCGGTCGGGATTGACCTTGATGGTCACGTCGGGGGTTTCCAGATTAAACTTTTTCACGTCCATGATGTTTTTGGGTGTGACCTCGGCATTTTTGCCAAACTGCTCGTCAAACCGATCGCCAAATCGGGACACCCGCTCGCCGTCGACACCGCAATATTCCAACATAGAGGACAGCGAATTTTTGGTAAGGCGCAAGGGTTGGTCATTTTTCGATGCCTTATGCTCTTCCATAAGTTCTGCAATTTGTCCATGCACCGAACGAATGACCTGAAAATCACAAGCCTCGTCCAAAGTTTCTTTCAAACAATGGTCGAAATTCTCTTTTTGGTCGGCGGAAGACATAGGAAGTTCCACACCAAACAAGGTGTCGATAAACTCGCCGTGCACGTCGGTCAAATCGCGAGTGTAATACAAGACGTTGTAGATATTGGCGGCGCGGTCATCGAACGTGGGAAACATAAAGCCCATTTCGGGCGGTGCCAATACCGTATTTTGGTCAATAGAGCGGAAGGTGCTGTCATAATCACGGAAATACAATCCTGCATTGAGCGGCTTTACCGGGCAAACGGCACACACCATATACGGGAACACGGTGGTGGAGTCCTCTTTTTGCCCATCGGCGGTATAACTAAACACGTCGTATTGGTCAAAAGCCAACAAAATGGCATAGTTGCCGTCTAAATGCACCGAGGAAATCACCCGCTGATAAAAGGCTTCTAATGCCCCTTCGTCTTTCAGCGCCGAGTTGCGAAGTGCCATGAGCAGTTGGTGTTTGTCCCCATCCAATCCATGTTGAGCGGTAAATTCCAGATCCAACAGATTGGTACCAAGTCCGCCCGACAAGGATTTTTTCATAATGGCAAGCAATTTTTCGCTTTCTTCCACCGAGCAGGTTGCCATGGGTTGATTCAAACGGGCAATGATGGTGCCCTCACCGTTAACAATGCATCCTTTAATGCTTAAAATATTGTTTTTGTCGGGACGAAACCGTCGACGAATCTCCCGCAGTTCTTTTTCGTTCATGCGTTATTCCCCTAATAATTCTTTGTAAAGGGCAAGGAGTTTGGCTTCTTCGTTTTTCCAATTGTATTTTTCATTTACCAAGCGCTTGCCGTTTTCTCCCATTTGTTTGGCTTCTTCGGGGTGAGCAATAATATACTCGCAGGCCTTGCGGATTTCATCGGGATTATACGGGTCAACTGCGATCCCGCACACCCCATCTTGCTCGTTCCCTGCCAAGGTCTTCCAAAAGTCGAAGTTAGAATACACCACGGGCACGCCCATAGCCATATATTCAAACATTTTGATAGGCAGAGAATTCACGTAATTGGGCACGGGATACAAAGTAACCAAACCCGCTTTGGAGCGAGCTAAAATATCGGCAACCTCGCCACGTCCCACCATGCCGTAAAAGTCGGTTTTTTCAAACTCAGGCATAGCTTTTACGGTTTGTTCCAGCTCAGTACTGTCAAATGCCCCTGCCAAAAGTAAGCGGTAGTTGGCACCATTTAATGATTTAACCGCTTCTCCAATACCGCGAATGCGGGTAATACCGCCGACATAGCAAACGGCATCTTCTCGGTTTTCAAAAGGCACGTCTTTTTGGAATTCATCCAAAATCGGGTAATTGTTAACCGTAACCACCTTTTGACAACCCTTGTCGGTAAAAAAGCCGTTAATGGTATCGGTGGCGGTAATCACGGCAGACAGTTTTTTTGCGGTTCCTTTTTCCCGCTTACCTACCACCGCAGAAATGATTTTTCGCAAAGGCTTGGGAATATAATCTTTCCCTAAAATCTGACCGGGTGTATCTTCGTGAGAATCAAAAATCACCAGCGCGTGTCGGCTGAGTTTTTTCCCAATCCCCATAAGTTCCGGGTCATGGAAATGATAGATATCCGCCTTCACTTCTTTGGCAACGCGGTACACCAATTTCGGCGCAGTCAAAATCCGTTTGATGCGACCCATAGCGGGAATATTGGCACTAACAAAACGAATTCCCAGCTCATCGGTTTCGGTAAGAGAGGGATTCACAAGTACTACGTCATACCCCGCCCGTTTTAAACTTTTGGCTTGTTTTTGATAAATTCGCACATCCTTGGGACTGTGCACGCTGGTTAAAATACATACTGTTTTGGCCATTTAGGTTCCTCCTGTTGACTGCCTTAAATGGAAAACACCTTTTCAAAATAGGCCTTTCCGTAATCGTGAAATTGCTTTTCTGCAATCATTTTTTCCAATTCTTCTTTCGTAACCCATTTGACCGCTTGCACTTCTTCGGTCTGCAATTGCAAGCTGTCCGCGTTCACGTCAACTCCCACGCTCCAAATGTCCACAAAAGAATTCTTACGGGTTAATCGTGCAATGAAGCGAATCTCGTTTTCCAACACACGAATGCCCAGTTCCTCGCCCAATTCTCGCATGGCGGCGGTGCGAGATTCTTCACCGGACAACACCGAGCCACCGGTAGCCGCCCATTCTCCCGGCATGGGAAGACGGTTTTCACTTCGCTTTTGGATCAAATATTCCCCTTGGGAATTTTTAATCCATATGTGTACCACCAAATGATACTGACCGGGACGAAAACGGTTGAATGGCTCGCGTTTCACACGTTGACCGGTAACGCGACCGTTTTTGTCTAAAATATCCCAATACTCCGTTGCCATGTTATTCCCCATCCTTTTCTTGACAGGTCATTTGTTCGACCTCTTCCAAGGTTTTGGGGACTGCCGTTCCTTGTTTCATAGCGGTTTCATAGGCAACCAAGATCATTTCCAATTGTTCTTCGGTAAACAAGGTATCATCCTCGGTGCGGTATTTCTTATATATTTTGTCATACTCTTTTTGAATCGCTTCTTTTAATTGACGATCTTGTTTTAAAAACAGCAAAAGAATTGAGAAAGCGACCAATGAGCCAATCCAAGCAATAAAATAGGCCACAAACATATAACTGTTGTTGATATATTCACCAAACAAAATTTGCAACATATTGATCAAAGCGGCAACCCCTGCAATGGTTTGCAACCAAGCACCCAATCGTTCCCGCTTGCAAATCATAGACACAAAGGCGGCAAGCGAACAAACAATCATGATTTGTACCACAAAAAAGTTGGTGGTGAAAAATTCTTTTTCTACCTGCGTACCTTGAAAATACATTTGAGGTAAAAACATAATGCCAAACATTACTTCGTGCATAAAGTACAAAATAAAAGAATACACCGAAAAAACGTAAAACCATTTTTTACGGGAAGCGATTTTTTTAGCAGCGGGATTCCCCAATTTTGCCCGCAACCGCGCTTGCAACATTTGTTGGCCGTTTAGGGTCTTTTCATTTTGCATACCGTTCCCTCCTACACACAAGAACCATGAAATTATTAGAGATATTATACTCTTTTTTTCTTTTTTTTGCAACAACAAAATGCTTTGATTTCGGCGTCAAAAAAGATTTTTCATTTTTTTGAAAAAAACACTTGATTTTTGCAAAAAGATGTGCTATTATACTTTGGCATCCAAACGATGTGCCTTGCGCCAGTAGCTCAGCCGGATAGAGTGTTTGGCTACGAACCAAAAGGTCAGGGGTTCGAATCCCTTCTGGCGCGCCAAAAACTGCAATACCCTTTTGGGTATTGCAGTTTTTTTATGCGTCGGAAGGGATGAGAAACGAAATTCAAAAGTTGGTGAGTGAAACGAACAACAACTTTTGATCAGAAAACAGTCCGGTGTGCGGCAAAACAAGCTTCGTGAACTGCGGTTTTTCGTTTCGAAAAACCTTGTGTGCTTCGCTGGTTTGCCTTCTCCCCCAA
>JAFYMD010000018.1 GCA_017556785.1 Clostridia bacterium
ACGATAAGGCAAAATTTTCGCACCTGCAGGCATAATGTGGTCGGTGGTAATGTTGTCGCCCACTTTCAAAACAGCGGGTTTTTCGATGGTATGTTCCAAAGCGTGAGAAACGGGAAATTCCTTAATGTTTGGTCCGCGCAACACTTCTACGGTGTCCATTTCTTCGGCAGGCACGGGAGCGTCTACCATATTATCGTTAATAAGGAAGGAAGAAGGCATAGGGAATTCGGGAATGGGTTCCAAGGTGGTGGGGTCAGTGAACACCCCTGTGAGTGCCGAAGCGGCGGCGGTTTCGGGAGAAACCAAGAATACCTTGGCATCGGCAGTACCGCTTCTGCCCTCAAAGTTGCGGTTAAAGGTACGCAGAGAGATGCCTGCGGAGTTGGGGGATTGCCCCATACCAATGCAAGGACCGCAAGCACATTCCAACACACGACCGCCCGCGGCGATGATGTCGGCCAACGCACCGTTCATAGCCATCATATTAAACACCTGACGAGAGCCGGGAGAAATGGTAAGGCTCACGGTGGGGGCTACGGTTTTGCCTTTCAAAATGGCGGCAACCTTCATCATATCTTGCAGAGATGAGTTGGTGCAAGAGCCAATGCAAACTTGGTCAATGGGCAGACCTGCCAGATTGGCAACCGATTCTACCGCGTCGGGGCTGTGAGGCATAGCGGCGGCAGGTTCCAATTTAGAAAGGTCAATATCCACCACGGTTTCATAGGTAGCATCATCGTCGGCGCACAAGGGGGTGTAATCTTGTTCACGGCCTTGGGCTTTCAAAAATTCACGGGTGACTTCGTCAGAGGGGAAAATAGAGGTGGTAGCACCCAGTTCCGCACCCATGTTGGTAATGGTGGCGCGTTCGGGCACCGAAAGGGTAGCAACCCCTTCACCGCCGTATTCGATCACTCTGCCCACACCGCCTTTTACCGACAAAATGCGAAGCACTTCCAAGATCACGTCCTTGGCGGCAACAAAGGGTTTGAGTTTGCCGGTGAGGTTAACCTTCAAAACCTTGGGCATGGTAATGTAATAGGTGCCGCCACCCATGGCTACCGCAACGTCCATACCGCCGGCACCCATGGCCAGCATACCAATACCGCCGCCGGTGGGAGTATGGCTGTCGGAACCAATGAGGGTTTTGCCGGGGATCCCGAACCGCTCCAAATGCACCTGATGGCAGATGCCGTTACCGGGACGGGAATAGTAAATACCGTGTTTTTTGCAAACGGTGCGAATAAACCGATGGTCGTCGGCATTTTCGAAGCCGTTTTGCAAGGTGTTATGGTCAATATATGCCACCGATTTTTCGGTTTTTACCCGAGGAACACCCATAGCCTCAAATTCCAAATAAGCCATAGTACCGGTAGCATCTTGTGTTAAGGTTTGGTCAATACGCAAGCCAATGTCGGTCCCGGGAATCATTTCCCCTTCCAACAAGTGTGCTTTGATAATTTTTTCTGCAAGATTCATGCCCATTTGCGTCATTCCTTTGATTAAAATAAAATAAGCACCCCTATTTTACCACAAATAGAGGTGCTTGTAAACATTTTTTAACAAATTTCCAAGGATTCTTCCGAAAAGTTGTTCTGTTTTTTGTCAATTGATTCCCAAATAAGGACGAGCGTCTACCGCTTGACCGTTAATTTGGACTTCTAAGTGCAAATGATACCCATAGGCACGTCCGGTAATACCCACAGCAGCGATATATTCCCCGCGAGAAACCTGTTGTCCTTGCACAGCGGTAATCGAACTGCAGTGAGAGTACAAGGTAGACAACCCGTTACCGTGGTCGATCACCATGTACAGACCCCAACCGGATTCCCAACCTACGTAGGTAACCACACCGTCTTCGCAAGCAAAGATCGCCGTTCCGTTGGGTGCTAAAATATCGGTACCCTTGTGATTTCGACCGTCACCGAAATACGAAGAAATATCGGACACGTCGGCACCGTCTACCGGCCAGAACAAATGCTGACCGTCGTCGGCAGTAGCAGAAGAATACCGTTTCGTACCTACAACCACCACTTTGTCAACCGCTTCGGTCAAAACCGTTTCGGACAAAATCACACGATCTACTTCGTTGCCGCCAACATACGCTACGTCGGCAACCACTTGCTTGGTTCCATTTTTGCCCTCGGTTTGTACTCCGCGATACCCAATATAATAAGAATCGCTCTTAATTTCCACCGTTTCAAAGGGAATCGTTTCGGTATAGGTCTCTCTGCGAGTGGCCATAACCGTCAGCACGTCGGCAATCTCTTCTTTGGCAACCGTGTCTTTTACCATGTTGGCAGGATACAAGCCACCAATATACTCAATGGCATTGGCGAAAGAAAGCATATCCTCGCCTTTGACCTTGGCATAATCTGCAATCACGGCGTCCATAGCGTTTTTGATCACGTCGCCGTCACGGCAAACCGCCAGCAACGAACCGTCTACGTACAAGCCCACACCCATTTGGATATCTTGTTCTACCTCAATAATATTTTGGCAAACTTCATCTGCGCTGTTCAGCGCATTGGCCGAAACGACCTTCAGCGAGTAAGTTACCTTACCTGCGTTGAACTCATTTTCCACAACTTGATCGCTAACCATTTGGCAAGCATCCGCTACCACCGATTCGTTGGAAACGTACCCGATGCTGTTGCCGTTGTAGTTCACTTCATATGCCAGCGTGAAATCGGTCCAGTATTGAATAGCAACAACCAGCACCACCGCCGCCAACGCCATGGGAGCAAACCGCAACAAGTGCTTTTTCATGGCGGGAACGTGACGCTGACCCATTTGGGCGAAACGATAGGCGGTCAATCCAACGGCGCGCTTGACACCGTAATGACGAGCTATGTAAGAAAAACGACGGGCACAATGAACAGCCCGCGATGCAACACGATTCCCCTTGTGCATGGCACGCAAAACCAATGCAGACAAAGGCTTGACCCCCAGCTTTACAGCAGTAGCGCAAGTCTTGGCCACAGCGGTACCGGCAGTCAAAATGCACCGTGTCAATTGTTGAAACAATTTACTCATAAAAATAAAAAACTCCTTATAAAAAGGTAACGATCGACTTAGGAAAAAGTTACAATTTTGTAACCTTTTGTAACCATTATAGCCAAAAGGTTACAAAATTGCAACCTTTTGGCTTTGTTTTCTATCATTTGTTGAGTTTTTTTCATCATAAAGGCGACCTAATGGTGCATTTTGAACAAAGAAACCGCATTTCCTCATTGTAACCTTTGTAACCTTTTGGAAGGCGAAAGCGGAATTTTTTAAAATTCGTCTTCCAAAAACTCGCAAAATCCCTCTGTTTTATTTCCTTTGCGAAAACCTCTTTACATTTATATATAAGTGTGATATAGTAGGTACAAATCACATTACAGAGTAGGCTTGCAAGCGTCACAGTGCCGACGGGACGGGGAGTTGTCCGTCGGACGAAAAGCTTGTCTTGCGATTTGCAGGCCGCATCCCGCTGTCGCACGTAAGGAATTTGCTTGCCTCTTATTGATTGCGACAACCGTCGTAATGGTAGGAGGTTTTTTTATGCAAACAATCCCAACACCCCACCATACATCTGTCTTTTCCCGCACATATTGGCAAACTGCCGCATCGGTCTTTACCGACCTGCGCATGTTGGTGATCGCCGCCGTATTTTGCGCTATGCGGGTGGCGGTAGATGCCATTTCCATTCATTTCGGCCCCGACCTTTACGTAACGGTCAGTTATTTGGTCACCGCTTTGGGTGCCTACCTTTACGGCCCCCTTATGGGACTTGCCTGTGGCGCCATTACCGACACCATCAGCGCCACCCTTTTCCCCAAAGGCGGCTACTTTTTCCCCTTTATTTTTATTGAAATGTTAGGCGGCTTTTTGTTCGGATTGTTTTTGTGGCGCAAAAAGCCCACCGCCACCAATCTGATTTTCTCCAAACTGTCGGTAACGGTGCTGTGCAATGTCATACTGAATTCCGTTGTATTGCTGTGGATGTACGCTTGGATGGGCAACCCCAAAACCTCCTTGGTCTTTTTGGTGCCCCGACTGATCAAAAACGTAGCCCTGTTCCCTGCAGAATGTGTATTGCTGGCACTGTTGTTCAATGCGTTACTGCCCGCTTTACAACAGCTGAAATTCACCCGCGTGGTAATCGGTGAACCCATACGGCTGAAATGGTATCATTACGGAATCATGGCAGCTATGATTCCCCTGGCGGCATTGGGAATTTGGGCATATTACACCTGGTTTCAATAGAGAATCGCACAAAAAACGGCAACCCAAGCGGGTTGCCGTTTTTCTATGTAACCGAATCTTAATCCAAAAATTCTTCTCGCAGTTGCACGCCGAAATCCTTGGCGATGGCACGCAGGTTATCGTCCGAAATGGTTTGGCGAATGCCTTGACCGCAGGAAAGAGCACGCACGTAAATGTCGGCGGCTTTTTCAATGGTGTGCATCAAGCCAAAGGTAATGTCGAAATCAGGGCCGGAGCAAAACAGACCATGGTGTGCCCAAACCGCGGCATCGAATTCTTCCATCAGTTTGGAGGTGGCAAGGGCAATGTCCGCACCGCCCGGTACCATCCAAGGCACTACCCCCACACCGCCGGGGAATACCACGGGGCATTCGGTGGCACTTTGCCACAACACACGGCTGAAATCACGGTTGGTAAGGGGCAACACGTAAGTAAGAGCGATCAAGCTGGGGGTATGGGCATGGTAAATAACCCGATAAGCACCGTCGGTGGCTTTGACCCGCACGCTGTGATTCATAAAGTGACTGGGGAATTCGCTGGTGGGTACACCGCCTTTTTCCAGACCCCATACAATGCGCCAACTGTCCCCGGCATCGTTAATTTCCACAATGCAAATGTTATCTTGGGGTGCCAAAATCACGTTACGGAAAAACTTACCGCTACCGGTGGCAATGAAGTATTCGTTTTTCAGGTTTTCGGCTTGTACTCCCATTTTTACCCAAGGCTTGTCATAGGTAAAAGCGTCTTTGCACAGCGCTACTTCTTCGGGGCGCATACGGTAGGTCAGGTTACCACCGTTGCGTTCATGGTAACCCAACTCCCAGCCGTCGTTACACATACGGATAAAATCTTTGATTACAGGTACGTCTAAAATATTCATTACGATTAACCTCTCTTAAACAGTACGTTTTGTTCGTATTCTTCTATGGCATCAAACCATTCGCCATCGGCGGGGATTCCTTCGCGGCGGCAGAATTCTGCCCACACGGCGCCAAAGGGAAGGGTCTTCAGTTCTTCTTGTTCCACCATTAAACGAGTGAAGTTTTCTTTATCTTGCAGTTCTTTCAAATGAGCATGGGGTTGCAACAGGGCAGACAACAAGGCTTTTTGCATATTGCGAGTGCCTACCACCCAAGCGGCTACACGGTTGATGGAAGCATCAAAGTAGTCCAAACCAATGAGCACTTTATCAAGAGCATCATTGCGAACGATTTCGGTGGCGATTTCCTTCAGTTCATCTTCAAACCGAACCACGTGGTCAGAGTCCCAACGCATGGGACGGGTTACATGGAGGGGAATTTTATCAAAGAAAGCAAGCAAAGCGGGAATTTTATCGCTGACCATTTCGGTGGGGTGATAGTGACCGTTGTCCAGCAGATTATAAATACCCGGGTGAGAGGCGGCATAACTCATATAGAATTCGTTACTGCCTACGGTATAGGCTTCTACCCCAATGCCGAATACTTTACTTTCTACGCAGTCGATTACGCCCTCTAATTTTTCGGCAAAGATTTGGTCAAGGCTGTCTTTGAGGCGAACACGGGGACCCAAGCGGTCGGCAGGTACGTCTTTCAACCCGTCGGGAATCCACACGTTGTTCACAACGGGGCGACCCAATTCTTTGGCAATTTGGGAGGCAATGCGACGGCAGGCGATACAATGGTCTACCCAGAATTTACGA
>JAFYMD010000182.1 GCA_017556785.1 Clostridia bacterium
AAAAGGGCTGCCTTATCACCTGAACCTTATGCCCGGTAGTGAAAATGGCGATTATCAGCTGACCAAAGAAGATTACGACCGTATCGCTGCCCGTGGTCACGAAATGGCCTTACATTATAATTTAACGGGTGTGCCCTTTTCTTACGAATCCTTTAAGCAACAAATGGGTACTTACGAACAAGTGTATTCCGAACTGCCTGTAAGTAACGTAGGTCACTGTTTGGCCTTTGCAGGATATGCCGAGTATGCTCGTTGGCAAGCCGCTTTGGGCGCTAAAGGGGATGCAGGACGCCAAGGTACGCTGAACCTTGCGGATATTAACGCCTTTAATATTTACGATTTTGGCTTTGGTACCGCGTTCCCCCATTATATTTATGATGATGCCGACCATAAAACCCAACGGATTGAGTTTGTAGGGATTCCTATTTCTTACTACGAACCCCGTATTGGCGGTCAGTATGGTGAAAGTGATGAAAAGTTGCGGTTGTGCGCCGACAATGCAGGGTACTATGGTCAAACCATTAACCTGTTCTCTCATCCTCATTACGTGGCTTTTTGGCAAGGGTATGATTCTACCATGACCTTGCGCGCGTTCGATACCATTCTTAACTACTGCGCTTCTAAGGGTTGGCAGGTTTATAATGCAGGCCCCGATGAACTTTGCCTGTGGTGGATGGAACGAGATGCCGCAAGACTTACCCAAACCGAAACGGGACTGACCGTTTCTTTGGCAGGGGATCGCCCCATGGTGATCAAACTTCCCGTCCAAGCCCAAAAGGTACAAGTTGACGGCAAAGAGGTTGCCGTAACCCCCAAGACCATTGGTGGTCTTGACTATCATTTGGTTGTGGTAAGCGGAAAAGGCGACCACACCATAACCTATTAGGAACATTGACCGAAAGGTCTGTTTATAAATTGATAATTGGAGGTAAAATTATGAAAACCAAACGCTTACTCGCTTGGGTATTAACAGTAATCATGGCACTTTCTTGCCTGTCTGTTTTGCCTATGACAGCTTCGGCTGAAACTGCGACCATCGATGGTGTTAAAGACGACGTTTATACAGACGCCAAAATGGTAGAAGTTACTACCGCATACGATAACAGCGGTAGCGGTGCCGCAAAGAAAAATACCAACGGCATGAATATGAAGGTGTATTACACCTGGGATACCGAAAACGTCTATGTATATATGGAAGTTACCGATCCCAGCACTACCACCGGCCCTGACTATCTGTATTTTGTAAACAATACCGAACAAAATGCCGGCTTTATTTTTGCCGACCCCAACGGTGGTTACATTCAGTTTAATGCCGACGGTTCTGCTGCTGCCGGCGGTGCTGTGCAACCTGCTGAATACAAAGTAAATCGCACGGCCGGCACCAACAACCGTGCTTACGAAGTACGCTACGCTTTGGGCACCAACGCCACCGGCGGCTTCCGCATCAGCCCTGCCGCTACCAATGGTGCTTATGCCATCGCTTACACCGGTCCCTTCGGTCAAAATGCCGGCGCAAAACAAGTTGTGTTTGCCAATGAAGGCACTTGGGCCGAACAAAAATTGGAAAAAGAAGAAGTGGCCGATCCCTTGCTGGACGGCGTGAAAGACGATCGCTATTCCGATTCCAAAAAGATTTCCATTTCCACCATGTTCACCGGTGACCATGGTTCGGAAGTAGAAAACAAAGATGGTCTCTCCATCAACATCTGGCATACTTGGGACGATGAATACAACTACATTTATGCCGAAGTAAACGATCCCTACAGCGCAGCTTATATTGATGCGTTCTATGTGAAGAACAATCTGGCCGAACCCACCGGCGGCTTTATCTTCCAACAAACCGGCGGCGGTTATTTGCAAAACGAATTGAACGGTGCTGTTTCCAGCGACGGTTCTATTACTGCTTTCAAAGTAAACACCGAAACCGCAGGCGTTCGTAAATACGAATTCAAAGTAACCCGCGATGCATCGGCCGATGGCTTTATGATCAACGGTTGCACCATGAAAACCAACAACAACGTAATCTCCAGCGGCAAAGACATCAATACCACCAGCATGGTTTCGGTAAAATATGCCGATGAAACCACCTGGGTACAAACCTTTGCTCCCGAAGGCGGTTCTGCTCCCGACGAACCCATCGTACCTCCTCCCACTCCCTCCGAAGATGGTTTGGATGCCATTAAAGACGAACGCTACAGCGAAGACCGTTGCACCACCATCTCCATCGCTTACGGTGGTTCTGGTGCCGGTAAAATCGTAAACCGTCACCACATCTACACCAAACTGTATTATGCTTGGGATGACAATTTCAACTACGTTTATTTTGAAATTCACGATCCCTTCATGACCCAAGGTATTGATATTCTTTACTACATCACCAACACCAACGCTCCTGCCGGTGTTATGTTCCAACAAGACGGCGGCGGTTACCTGCAATGGGATACTGCCAGCGGCGCTTTGACCGCTTCGGCCGATGCCAACGCTCGTGAAATCAAACATGCTTCTTACGTTGGCAACGGTGTTCGTCAATACGAAGTAATCCTGCCCAAAACCAAAGATGCCATCGGTATGCAACTTTCTCCCGTTGCGTATCGTGAAGGCGGCGCTTATTCCGTATCTTACGACACCAACTACTACATGCTGCCCAATAAGAACATCACTTACGAAAACCAAGCCGGTCACCACAAAGATGACGTTATGACCGACCCCGACGTTATGACCGACCCCGCTCGCATTGAAGCCGTAAACGCAGAACTTGCCAAATTGCCTGCCAACGCTGCTTCTTTGACCTACGAAAACGACTATGCTGCGGTTGCCGCTGCTACCGCCGCCGTAAAATCCATTCCTGCCGGTTGGGTCATTTTCGTAGACGAAGCTTTGTATGCTCGCTACAACGCCTGCAAAGCCAAGATGGATGAACTGGAAGCCGCTGCTCGTTCCCAAGAATTGGCCGAGGTTGAGAGCATGATCGATGCTTTGCCCGACGTGGTTGACCTGTCCAATCTGGAACAAATCGAAGACATTAAGTTCTTGATCGAAGCTTTGGGCGATATCGCTTCCAAACTGGATGCTACCAAAGTAGCAAAATTCAATGCTGCTTGCGCTAAAGTTGATGCTCTGCAAGCTCCCATCAAAATTGACGGTAATAAAGACGCCGCCTATGAATTCGACGGTTACGATATGTGGCCCGTGGAACAAGGGTACAAATTCAGCTCTTCTTCCGATATGTATCTGCAACCCACCGATTCCTATGCCAGCATTTATACCATGGCCGACGATAACTACGCTTATCTGTACGTAGAAGTATACGATTGCAATGGTTTTGCTACCGTTCCCGCAGGCGAAACCTGGAATCCCAGCCAAATTTACACCTACGATACCTTGACCACCTATATCGATATGGACCCCGTCAACATCGTAACCGGTGTACCTTATCAAGACTCTGACCAAATCAACGACGCCATGTTCTACTTCAACATGTTGGCCGACGGTTCCTTGCCCGTGAACGCTTTGTCTGCCAAAGCCCAATTCTTGACCGATCCTTCCAACTTTGCTTCCTTCTCCAATGGCACCAACACCTATGGTTACGAAATGCGTATTCCTCGCGTAGAAGGGGAAGAAAGCTTTAAGATTAACTTGGTGTTTACCGACCCCGGTTACGATTATGGCGACGGCAAAGGCCTGCAAATCGCTTTGGGCGCTGAATGGGCTCACAACTACGTTGGTTATGGCGAAAAATACTTCGACGAATATCCCACTTTCATGAACTATCTGGAAGTTTTGGAAGGGATTGAAGCTTTGCCCGCTCCCGAAGAAGTTACTGACAACAGCAAACTCAAAAAAGCTCAAAAACTGAAAGAAGCTTTGGGCTTGCTCAACGAAGACCAACGCGCTTATATTACTGACGACCAAGTTGCTTATCTGGATGCCGTTATTGCCGCTATGGAAAATGCCGGCCCCGGCGGTGGTCCCATTCCCGGCCCCACTGATGTAGTATACGGCGATTTGACCGGTGACGGTGAAGTCAGTGCCGCCGATGCTCTGGAAGTGCTTAAGAGCGTAGTTGGCAAAGTAACCTTGACCGATGACCAAAAAGTTGCCGCCGATGTTACCGGTGACGGTGAAGTCAGTGCCGCTGACGCTTTGGACATCCTGAAAAAGGTTGTAGGTAAAATTGACAAATTTGCCGCAGAAAAATAATTAAGTAGGTAATTGCTTTATGAAACGATCAATTTTATTTGTATTGATTTTTTCCCTATTATTTACATTGATCCCCATGACGACGGCTGCTGCCGTCGTCTATGGGGATATAGACGGAGATACCAAGGTGTCGTCAACCGACGCCTTGGTTGCTTTGCAATCTGTGGTTGGTAAGGTGCAACTCAGTGATGCACAGATTTATGCAGGCGACGTAGATGCAAATAAGATGGTAAATGCACAAGATGCGTTGATGATCTTGAAGTTTGTAGTGGGAAAGATCTCTGTATTTCCGGCCAAAGAAATCAATGGTGATGGGAATGGTGACGGAAGTGATCCCAATCAACCCGAACCGCCTAAGCCGCCTGTCGATACCGATCTCGATGCCGAAAAACTGTATTACGCGGCAATGGACGCGCAATACAAAGTAAACTATTCGCAGTTCGACAGCGAAATTGTGGAACTGACTGACAGTCAAGACTCCGCCGCGATTATAGAAGCCTTGGGTGGCAATCGACAAAGTGCCGACGTTTCCCAATATGGGCTGAATTTAGACAATCGCTTGTCCTATACTCCCATTTCCAATGAAGCCAAACGGCTGGGCAAAACCGCCAAATATGACGGAATTGCCAAAGTGACCGGCGTGGTACAAGCGGGTACTACCTGCATTACCTATGCCGTGCCCAAAAACGCTACTGCCTACGATGCAGTACCCATTGCTTATTCAGTAAATACCAATACCCCGGATTTGCCGGTGCATTTTGAAGCGACCGCCTTTGAAGACGTGTCTCGCTACCAAACCCCCACTTCGCAATATTTGGATTGTAATTTGCCGGGTATTGTGAACGTGTCTATGAGTTATGAAGGTTACGTTAACGGCGAACGGGGAAGCGGAGCTCCTCTGATTGCTCCCGATCCTACCGACGATATTAAGGGGAAAAATTATCCCACCTTCGACACCACCGCCATCAGCAAAACCGGTACCATAAAAGCGGGCGCCGATTATACTTGGTTTAAATTTAAATTTACCAACACAGGCGGTACCATTTTAGACGGGGAAGGGAACAGCACCTTCCGTTTTAAACCTGTTTTGCAAAAGAAAAACGGTTCGTCTTATATCAACGTTGCCCAAACCCCAAACGGCTATTATCCGTTGTTGGATTACGTATACCCCGGTGAAAGCGGCGAATTTTGGACCGTGTTCCAAACCGGTGCCAACACTTGCGGATTAGAAGCAGGGGACTACCGTATTGCCATTTACGGTATGTTACGTAACGAGAAAAACAGCTTTAACTATGAAAAAATGCAGGTGGAAGGTGACGTGGTCACCACATCTACCTTTGACTTTACAGTAACCGCAAACGGCGGGATTACCACCCCCAATGCGGTGAATACATCGACCACCGCTTCCAACGGTGTATTTACCCGAAATAATTGGTTGGGCGATTTCGAAGAATTTCTTTCTTCCTATTCCTCCTTCTTAAACGTGGGTACCCGTACGGGAATCATGTATGTGCAAGTTGCTCCTTGGACCGACGCCATTGTGCTCAAGGTTATCAACGGCAACAGCGCGCAAGCCGCATGTGTGCGGATTCCCATTTCGGTGGAAAGCGATTCAATTTCCATCAATTTGAATCCCTATAACCAAAACTACGCCGTAAAAGATGACGGTACGCGCACTCCCATGGTTATGACCCAAAACATGGCCGATATGCGCGGCAACGTGGACCGCGGCCCCGATTGCGACCAAATCATTTTAAATGAATTGCGCAACATGAAAGAGGCGGGCGTCAACACCCTGACCACCACCCACGCCTATACCGGCGAAAACAGCGGTGCTTATGACATGGCCTTGTATATGTTGGACTGCGCCAAAGCCATGAACTTTAAGTTAGAAGGTCATGCTCTGTATTACTATCGGGGACAAAATGCCGTGTCTTGGGTACGGGCTTCCGACCGCAATATCAACCTTGGCTCGGGACGGGATATGTTCAACCTGACCCAGCAAGATGCCGCCAACGGGATCTTGGCTCGTTGGAACATGATCCGCTACGGTAGTATGTTCCACTATGACCCCATAACCAAAGAGATTCCTTTCTCCATTGAAGAAAACTATGGATGGATGACCTATAATTTGAGCAACCGCTACGGCATCAATACGGCTTATTGTGACCGTCTGCTCTATAAGTGGTTGCAAACCGCTTATGACGATGATATTGACGCATTGAATCGTAAATACGGTTCCAATTATTCCGATTTTAATGCCATTAAGGTATCGACCCAAGGCAAGACCGATCCTGCCGTACCCGGTGGCGATGCGACCATTTTAAACGGTTCCATTTATAAAGAATCATGGAATGCCGCCACCATTGAATTGGATCTGTTCCGCACTTCTGAACGTACCCGTTATTATGAGGAATTTGCCAAATACGTGGGTGAAAAGGGTGCGAAGGTTTATTTGCGTAGTGAAAATGGGATTTTCTTAGCCCCCGGCATTAAAGAAACCACCACCAATCCTCACTACCGTCAGATTTACTACGAACAATTTAAATCGGCTTCGGTTCCCGAAGTGTTGGCCGCTTCCGACGTGATCTACGGCGACAGCAGTTACAGTTATTTGCCCTTGACCGATGCGGAAGTTTATGAGTTGACCCGTCAAGCGGCCAAAGCAGGCTTTGTAACCGCAAAAACTCCCAGCTTTAACCATTTGACCGACATCGTGGTCAACCCCGCCGTGGGTACTACCGATATCACCCAAAAATATAACACCAAATCCACCCAAAGGGCTTGCGCCATCGGACGAAATGCTTCTTTGTTCACCTGGTGCAAAGCCATTTACGAGGCAGGCGGTGTTCCCGGTACCATGTGGCAAGACTATGCTTGCTACTTGTATGTGACCACTACCCAATATAAAGAATTGCAATTCTTTACCCAAAAGGTCAACGAAATGTTGTCTACCAAAGAAGGAAAAGCGTGGGCAACCAATATTCCTGCCGAGGAATTGGAAAGTCCTTTGAGCGGCGTGGCTTCGAACAGTACTTATAGCTTTAGCCGTTCGTATATTTCGGGCAAGATTGCAAGTGTTCCCCGCAAAAATATCATTATGAATTTTTGCAAATAACCCCATGTGAATCAACTTCAATGCGGTGCTCCGCTTTGAAGGATTCCCCATAATTTGTGTAAAAACCGCAGACAGGAGTCGGTCTGCTGTCTGCGGTTTTTAAAATTTGCCGAGTTTTGGCAAATAAGTGTTTTTTATGTATCAGCAAAGTAGGTGACCCAATGAAAACAAAAAAATCGAGTCGAATTCAACGAGTGATAGGCCTTTTCATCATTTTGTCTTTGGTGATCACGGCATTTCCCGCGTCTGTTTTTTCTGCGCAAGTAAAATACGGTGACGTGGATCAGGACGGTAAAATTGCCGCTGCCGATGCCTTGGTCGTTTTGCAATCGGTGGTGGGTAAAGTAGAACTTTCCGGCACCCCAAAACAGGCGGGCGACGTAGATGCCAACACGAAGGTCAATGCGGCAGACGCTCTTATGATTTTGCAGTTTGTGGTGGGTAAAATTTCGGTTTTCCCCGCACAGGAGGTATCGAGCATGAGCAACGAAGAACAGTTTTATTATCAACTGGACCAACAGTACAAAGTCAATTATTCCGACTTTGAAAATGAAATTGTTCAACTGAAAGATAGCGAAGATGCCGCTGCTATCGTAGAGGCATTGGGAGGAGATCCTACCTCTGCCAACGTGGCAGAATGGGGCGTAACAGCCGACGAGCGGTTGTCTTATACCCCTCTTTCCAACGAAGCAAAACGGTTAGGGAAATTGTCTAAATACAATAACCTTCCCGTTACCAAAGGAGAAATTAAAGTAGGTGGCACCACCGTTACCTATACGGTTCCCAAAAATGCCACCGCTTACGATACAGTACCCATTACGTACACCGTTAATTCCACTACCGGAAACCTGCCGGTGAATTTCGAGGCTACCGCCTTTGAAGACGTCACTCGCTATAAAAACGCAAGTGATATTTACGCCGACTGTAATCTTCCCGGTATTGTAAAGGTGGACTTGACCTACGAGGGTTACGTAAACGGCAATGTGGGTAGCGGTGCTCCCATGTTGTCCAAAGACCCCA
>JAFYMD010000183.1 GCA_017556785.1 Clostridia bacterium
AAACACACCAATCGTCGTGCTTGCCGGAACCTTATGGGGAACCGATCACTTGAGCGGACGTTCTTTGCTTCAATTTGTCGAAGCCTTTTTACAAGCGCTTTGCTCCAAACGGCATATCTGCGGTGTTGATCCTGTCGCAGTATTACGAAACCGCAAAATTGCTGTCATCCCATTTGTAAATCCCGACGGACGAGAAATCTGTGCCAGAGGAGCACACTGCGGTGGTATTGACAGCGGGAAAATTCGCCGTTTATGCGGTGGAAACACAAAAACGTGGGATGCCAACGCAAGAGGCGTGGAAATTCCTCGTAATTTTGATTACCGTTTTGAAGAACGGCAAAAACGAGAACAGAACCGTGGAATATACGGTCCTGCCCCAAAAGGCTTTGGCGGATCCTCTCCCGCTTGTGAACCCGAAACCAAAGCGATTGCCGATTATTGTGTCAGCCAAACCCTATTGCACGGGTGTGCGCTTTATCCCGGCAAAGGAGAAGTATTTTGGCGAAATGCAAAAGACGATCCCCAAAAGAGCGAACCGGTGGCCAGATTACTTGCTTTAACCGCAGGATATGATCTGGAGGCTGACGTTGGCAGTATTGTGGATACGGGATTTAAAAATTACCTAAACAATCAAACCGGACGGCCCGCCTTCGACGTTATGATCCCTCATATGGAAAGCGAACGTTTCTTCCGTGAACAATACCCCGTGTTGGAAGATCTTCTTCTGACGGCTTGTATTGTCTAACGGGTTACTACATGATCCACAAGCCTTCTTGATAAATCACCGTAGCACACAGTTGTTTCGTTGCGGCGGCAAAATAAAAAGTAACGTGAACGTTGCCGCAATCGTAATCCAAATAGTTGGCTCCTTTTTGACTCATCAAAAACATTTTTGTCATTTGGTCATTGGCAGGGTTTGCCTCGGTAGGCTCTCCCATGACCTGCATCACTTGCTCCTTGGTAGTTTTTTTGGCTTCAAATCCGTAAGCGGTATCATAATAAACCACAGCAACCAGACCATTTTCGCGGTCGTCATTGGTATAGTATCCGTTTATGGCACCAAAGCAACGATACTCAACGTACGCATTGTCTTCGGTGGTACGGCGCACATCTTCCGAAGTTGTGTCAAATCCCGCTTCTTCCAACAACGCTTTAAATTCATCCGACGACATTCCCAAGGTAACAACACCCTGCACGGGCGGTTCTTCTTCGCTTGGGTCTTCGCTTTGACCGGCGGTTATGGTAATATCAAGTGCACCTTCGGCCACTTGTTTTTTGACCGAATCAGCAGTCAGCACCGTAGAAGTAACACCGTTAAAATATCCCACCGGACCACTGCTTGCCGTTTGTTCTTGCGGTGTTTCTTCCCCGCAACCTACCATAGCCAAAGTCAATACCATGATCATGATCAATAAGCCAAAACGAATCTTATTCATGTCAAATTCCTCCTACCAAGAAAATTGTTGCAACATATCTTGCCGCAATTGCCACAATTCCTCTGACAAATCGACGTAATAATGATGGGGTTTTTCAAACCGAGTGACCTCTTCCCACAGCATTTGAATTTGAGAAGCGCAATACTTTTGAATTTCCGGCAACGTGGGAGAAGAATACACACATTTCCCACCAACAAAAATGGGTTGCAACAACCGTCTTGCAATAAAATGTTCCGCAGTTTTTCTTTTCCAAGTATGGATTGGATCAAACAACTCATAAGGTTTGGTCTGATCGATCTCCTCGTGGGACAAGGTCACCACGTCGGCGATTGCTTTGCCCAAATCTCGGTCAATCAAACGCCATACGGTTTTGACCCCCGGCATGGTAATTTTGCCGGTGTTGTCGCTGATTTTGATTTTGGGCTTAATTTGACCGTCTTGCTCAATGGCGGCTAATTTATATACACCGCTGAGCACAGGAGAAGATGCCGACGTAATCAAGCGTTCTCCCACACCAAAACTGTCGACCTTGGCACCTTGAATCAGCATATCACGTATAATTTCTTCATCCAAAGAATTGCTCACCGTAATTTGGCAATCGGGATACCCCGCTTCGTCCAACAAACGGCGTGCCTTTTTGGTTAAGTAGGTAATGTCACCCGAATCGATCCGAATTCCTTTGGGGCGAACGCCCAACGGTTTCAAAACTTCGTCAAATACCCGAATGGCATTTGGCACCCCTGAATGAATGGTATTGTACGTGTCTACCAACAAAACGCAATCATTGGGACAATCTTTGGCAAACGCGGCAAATGCCTCGTACTCGCTGTCAAAGGATTGTACCCAACTATGAGTCATGGTTGTAAAGAAAGGAATCCCCAATTCCTTTGCGGCCAACACTTGGGTAGTACCGGCACATCCGCCAATGTATGCCGCACGAGAACCGAGCAATGCGGCATCGACTCCGTGGGAGCGTCGGGCGCCGAATTCGTACACTTCACGCCCTTCGGCCGCCCGTACAATACGGTTGGCTTTTGTTGCGATCAAGGACTGATGATTGATGATCAGCAACAACATGGTTTCAATAAATTGTGCTTGCATCAACGGTCCTTTCACCGTAACAATGGGCTCATAAGGAAACACGGGGGTTCCTTCGGGTACTGCGCATACGTCGCAAGTGAATTTAAAATCGGCAATAAATTGCAAAAACTCCTCGCTGTACAACTGGGTGGAACGAAGATATTCAATATCTTCGTTGTCAAAATGCAGATTGCGCAAATAGTCGATTACTTGAGACAGCCCCGCCGCTATAATAAATCCGCCGTCATCGGGAATGTTGCGAAAAAACAGATCGTAATGTGCCACGGTATCCACCAAATGATTGGAAAAGGTACCGCTCGCCACGTTGAGTTGACAAAACTCGGTCAACATCGTTAAATTTTGTTTGTGCGAACCGTAAAGATTCATAACGTTACATCCTTTCAAAAAGGTCTGTATTTATTGTACCACACTCCCCAAAAATTGCAACGATAAATCTCATAAAAGTTATTAATCGGTTTATATTTCTGTGATAAAAACACCAAAAAGGCACAAATGCAAGGAGGTATAGTTGTGAAAACAAGAAAGCAGGAAATCGGAAACAGCAATTTAGTAGGCAAACGCATAGAGTTCCGCCGCAAAGAGCTGGGAATGAAGCAAAAAGAATTGCTGATTCAACTGCAGACAAGAGGAATCGACATGAACGCTTCGGGGCTTTCTAAATTAGAAGGACAAATTCGCAAAGTCAGCGACTATGAGTTGATCTCTATCGCACAGATTTTAGACGTTTCAGTGCTTTGGCTATTAGGATTGGAAGAATAATATTTTTTACAACAAACCCCGTTTCTACGGGGTTTTATTGTTGCAAACCCCGCGTAAATGCAGTATACTGTGAATAAATCATATGCTCATAGCGTGGAGGGATTCACATGAAACGATTATTCTGCCTATTGCTAAGCGGTATATTACTACTTAGTTGCCTAAACGGCAGCATGCTCACCGCTACGGCGGCAAGCGGAAACGCTTTGTTATTTAATGGCTTTAACTCGACTGCCGACCTAAACGCAACCGGCGTAGTTGCATTGGCAGGCAGCAGTACCAAAGCCCTTGACACCACCAACAAAATGGAGGGTGCCGGTAGCTTGCGGATTGATATGGCGGCCACCAATCCTAACTTTTTAAATCCTTACGGCTATTATTTTGACGTAGACCGCAGTTACATTGACTATTCCAAATACAATTATGTGGAAGTGCTGTATAAATCCGACGTTGCCCATGCAGGTAGTTACAACCTGCAACTACACTTAATCGATACCGCTGTAAGCGTTGCCGGTAGCGGTTACGATTATGATACCGCCATTTCATTGGACGGCAACTGGCATCGGTTAAGCCAAAATCTTGCCAGCCCCTACTACACCCTTGCAGGAATCGGCAATAACATCAACCGTATTCGGGTTATTTTGCTCAATTACACCGGTGCTTACCAACAAACCGATATGAACATTGACGGGCTGTTTTTCTGCGACAATGCCTATTACACCGCTCGTGCCGCCGCCGAGCAAGAGGTTGCCGCCCAAATTGCCGCTTTGCCCCAAGTAACCGAAAGCAACTATCTTTCTTTGGCAAGTCAGTTTACTGCGGTTGAAACCTTGATCGCACAAGGACAAACCAATTACGTGAACTTCTTGCCTGCCAACTTTGCCGACTATGTGGCAAAAAAGACCAGATACAATGCTTTTGCAAGCGGTTCGGGTGTAACCAACAACTTTGCTATGCCCAACTTTTTTGCCGACAATATGATGTTCCAACGGAACAAACCCATGAACTTGTTTGGTGTTTCTACCACCGGCAAAACCATTTATGCCGAACTGTATGAAACCAACGAAACCATCGTTCCCATTGAACGAGCATCCGTCACCGTTCCTACCAGCGGCAATTGGAGTTTGTCTTTTGCCCCTCGTGAAGGCAGTTACCAGCATTACCGCATTGTGGTTTACGAAAACAACGTGGTGATGCGAGTGATTCATACGGTCTACATTGGGGAACTATGGCTTGCGGTTGGGCAATCCAACATGGAATACCGATTGGATTGGGAAAAAGACGGTGCTACCGAAATCGCCAATGCCAACGACCCCTATTTGCGTGCCCTCATTATGACCAACAATCCTGTCGGCACCTCGGGTACGCCCCGCTCGACTCCTGCTTTTGATATTCACGGTGCGGCTTGGATTGACAGCACCAATCACGCCCATTTGGCAGGGGTTTCTTCCAATGCTTACTATGCCGCCAAACCGAACTGCTTGTCGTCTTCGGCATCGTCGATCTCAAAATAGAAGTTGGTGCAATCGTAGTAGATCACTTGTGTCTTACTTTTTTGAATGGCAGAACTGTTTTTGAAGAGGCG
>JAFYMD010000184.1 GCA_017556785.1 Clostridia bacterium
AGGTCAAGGTTACGGTGCCGGTGTCCAACGCTATGTCGCCAAAGGTGAGCATACCGTCGGGCGTGCCCAAGGTACGTCTGCCCAAAGCACGCAGTCGTGCCAACAACTCTTTGGTCATAAAGGGCTTGGTCAGGTAATCGTCGGCGCCGCTGTCAAGTCCCATAACCTTGTCGTCTAATTCGGCTTTGGCGGTAAGCATTAAAATAGGAGTGGTAATTCCTTTGCTTCGCGCCTGCTTTGCAAGGTCATAGCCATTCATACCCGGCAACATTACGTCTAATATAACAATATCGTAAATATTGCTTTCTATTGCCGCCAAGCCGTGTAATCCGTTGGCAAAATGGTCGACTTCGTATTTTTCCAAACGCAACAACTGACACAAGGCTTGCGCCATGCGTTGTTCGTCTTCTACCAATAAAATTCTCACAAAACCCCTCCAAATCTATTCATGATATCACAGTAACCTTAAAAAATATTTAATTTTTTTAAAATGCCAAAGGCGACATCACATGGGTCGCCTTTGAAACAGAATTATTTTTTGGCTTTACTGCGGTTGAGTTTAACCAATTCATACCGTTGGTCGCACATAGCCGCCACGTCGGGCGAATGGCTTACCAAAATTACACATTTGCCCTGATTGGCAAGTTCACGGAAAATTGCCATAATTTCGTTTTGGGTTTCGGTGTCTAAATTCCCCGTAGGCTCGTCGGCAAGAATCACGTCGGGGTCGTAAGAAAGTGCACGGGCAATTGCCACCCGTTGTTGCTGACCGCCCGACAGTTTCAGCACCCGTCGGTCGGCTTCTTCACGGTCTAAGCCCACGCTGTTTAACAGTTCCACCGCCCGTTGCTTTTTCTTTTTGGTTTTGTACCCTGCCACGTCCATGGACAACACCACATTTTCCAGCGCGGTGTATTTGGTAATTAGGTTAAAACTTTGAAACACCACCCCAATGTAGCGGGAGCGAAAGGTATATTTGTCAATTTTGGCAACGTTTTTGCCGTCGTATAAAATTTCGCCTTTGCTTGGCGCAGCCAAACCCGAAAGCAACGAAAGCAGGGTGGTTTTGCCCGCTCCCGATTTGCCCACAATACAGTACATTTGACCTTTTTCAAATTCGTAAGACAGGTCTTGCAATACGGGAGTTTTTCCGTAAGAAAAACTAATGTTTTGAAGTGATAAAACTGACATGGTCCTGTTCCTTTCCTAATCTCTGTTGGCAAGAATTTTTAAGGGGTCGTATCGCATAATAAACAACACCGACGCCATGCTGGCAATCAAAGTCAAAAGCAGACCCACACAAAGCATTTGCAGTACCACGGTCAAATTCATGGCGGCGTTTACCTCGGTAATGTAGTCTGCCGCATCGCCCATGGCGTTTTCAAAAAAGTTTTTGTCCCCTTCGACTTCTTGGGGCATTTCGGGTATATTACCGCCCATATTACCAGGCATATTGCCACCCATTCCGGGCATACCGGGCATTCCGCTAAAATCACCGGGACGACCGAAGTTTTCTTCTGCCTGCGTTTGTTGTGAACTTTGGCTTTCGACCTGCTCTGCCAACAAGGCGTTGGTTACCGGCACCGAGCTTACCGCACCAATGCCTGCACCAATGATAACCGCAATCATGGTAACCACCAAAATTTCACACACAAATTGGGCGGCTACTTTCCATTTTTTCATACCCATTGCGGTCAATACCCCAACTTCGTATTTTCGTTCACGCACGTTGAAAATATTGAGCACAACCAAAATGATACCGCCAATAATCAAAATCACCAACAAAAACCATCCCGCGGTGGTGCTAAGGGTATTTAAGGGAGTAAGGCTGGTTTCAAATGCGGTTAAATCGGGAGATGAAACCGCATAAGATTCGTCAAGCCCCAAGGTGCGCACTTCTTCTTCAAACGTATAGTAAGCGTCGGGGTTGGCAAACACATAGGTGGCTTCAAGCGAGCCGGTCATGGCGCTGCTGCTTTCACGGCCGGTGGTTTCGTCGGTTACGGTGGTAGCGTTTTCTTCAGAAGAATCTAAAATCACCTGCAACGCGGCGGCACTCATATAAATTTTGTTGGCGGGGTCTTGGCTTTTGCCAAATGCCGACATAGAAAAATCGTTGTTTGCCGAAGCGGTATAAAAGCCCAAAACCGTTAGTTCATAGGTTTCGGTTTCAAGAGAAGGGTTGGTTAAGGTGATGGTGTCCCCCACCGACAAATTGTTAAACAACGCCAATTCTTCGGAAATCACACAGTCCATTGCGGTGGTGCCTTCTTCAAACATGGTACCGCCTTCCAACACCTGTGCGGTGCCATCGATAAATGCGGTCATGGCGCTGTCGCTGCTGTACCCCACCACCGAAAAGTCAGACGAGGTAAACATACCTTTACCGCCGCCGTGAAAACCTCCCATGCCGCCAAACCCATTTTGATTGCCAAAGGGATTGGATTGTTGGTTTTTTTCGGTATCTTCGGTTTCTTGGCTTTCGTCGGTTACGGGCAACAATGCGTCGTTTCCGTTCAACGCGGCACTAAGGGTATAGTAAAAATTTTGCACCGTAGAGGCTTTGGCATATTTTTCATGCTCCTCTAAGGTCAGTTCATTGGTACCACCCATTTTGTCAAAAAATTGGTCACGGTCAAATTTTGGGGGTTCCCCCTCACCGATTTGACCGCCTTCAAAATTGTTTTTCATTTCATTCATCATGGCGTTTCGGTCATAAGAAATGGTAGCGGTTATACGCAAACCCGACAAGGTGCTTTCTTTGGCATCTTCGGCGGCTTGGCGAATCGACAAACCAATACAAGCCGACACCGCAATAACCAAGGCAATAATGCCCACCAAAATGTTACGGCCTTTTGACCGCGCAATGCATCGAAATGCATTTTTGATAATGTACATAGTCAAGTTCCTTTCATGTGTAGCTTACATCGGTCATTATAATAAGCAACATTGAAATAAGATTGAAAGTTTTTAAAAAAAGAAAAAACACCCCTTCGTGCCCTGTGGCACAAAGGGGTGTAACCAATGGTATAACTTTGTTTCAGCTACTTAGACAGCCAAAAAGAATTTAACCAAGAACAACAAGGAAATGATGTAGGTAAGAATCGAAACCTCTTTGAATTTACCGCTAAAGGTTTTGATTACGGTGTAAGAAATCAGACCCAAACCAATGGCATGACCAATGGAACTGGAAATGGGCATGGCAAGTAACATAATGCCAACCGGCACAACGTCGTCGATTTCGTCCCACTTAATGTTTTTAAGGCCCATAAGCATCAAAATACCTACATAAACCAAAGCGGCAGAGGTAGCGGGAGCGGGAATGATTGCTGCAATGGGGGCAATGAAAATACAAGCAAGGAACAAAATACCGGTGGTCAATGCGGTAAGACCGGTGCGACCGCCTGCTTCAACACCCGAAGCAGATTCCACAAAGGTGGTAACGGTAGAAGTACCGGTGCAAGCACCTGCTACCGTACCTACGGCGTCGGAAAGCAAGGCTTCTTTCATTTGGGGCATATTGCCGTCTTTGTCCAGCATATTGGCACGAGAAGCAGTACCAACCAACGTACCGATGGTGTCAAACATGTCAATAATGCAGAAGGTAATTACCAAAGTAATAATGGTAAACCAGCCGATATCCAAAAAGCCTTCAAAATTAAACTTAAACAGGGTGGTTTCTACCATATCGCCAAAGGGAGGTACAAACGAAGCGGTTTGCAACGAAGCAAAGGGATTCACGTCAAGGAACAAATATTGACCGCCCCAGTTTACAACAGAAGCAAACAACATACCGATTAACACGGCACCTTTAATGCCTTTTTTTGCCAAAATAACTATGGTAAACAAACCAACGAACAAGGTTGCCACCGAAAGCACCATGGTGGGATAAGCCGAACCCATGGTATCTCTGGCAACGTCGGCAGTCAACGCACCAAAGAAGTCTTTCATAACAAAAAATTGTGTATATTCTTCGTTGGCAATGTAAATGTTGGAACCAAAGCCAATGTTCATAAGCATAAGACCAATGGCGGGGGCAATACCCATGCGTACCCCTTTGGGAATGGCGTTCACAATCTTTTCACGCACGTTGAGTATGGAAAGAGCGGTAAAAATAACCCCTTCAATCAAAATGATAACCAACGCCGCTTGAAAAGACGCCACATAACTCATGCCCGTAAGAGCAACCAAGTTGGCAACTACTACTGCAAAGAAGTTGTTAAGCCCCATACCGGGTGCCATGGCAAAGGGTTTGTTGGCGATAAATGCCATGCAAACCATGCCGACAAACGAGGCAATACAGGTGCTGAGAAAAACACCGTTCCAAAGAGCCTGTCCACCTGCACCGTAATTGGTAAGGATGTTGGGGTTCAGAGCAATGATATAAGCCATGGTCATAAAGGTGGTAAACCCGGCAATCAGCTCTGTTCTGACATTTGTGTTGTTTTGTTTGAGTTTAAAAATTTTTTCAAACATTACAAATCACTCCCTTTTTTATATTCTGCAATATAAGGCAAATTGCGGTACATTTCGCCGCAATCCAACCCATACCCGACAACAAACAAGTCGTCGACGGTAAACAAGGAAATATCGGCCTCCAGCGGAACCATGCGCTTACAAGGCTTGTCTAACAAAGTGACGATCTTTAAGGACAGAGGATTTCGTGCTTTCAGCAGATTGACCACGTCGTAAAGGGTTCTGCCGGTATCCATAATGTCTTCTACAACAATTACATGGTAATTCGAAATGTCTTGATCCAGATCCATGGTGATTTTAACCACACCGGTAGAGACGGTACCGTTATAGTAGCTTTTGGCACACATAAATCCGACCTCGCAGGGAACGGTAACGGCACGACAAATATCTGCCATAAACACAAACGCGCCCTTTAAAATGCTGACCAACAAAATCGGTCGACCGTCATAACTGTCGCTGATTTGCTTGCCCACCTTGGCAATCGCTTCTTTGATCTCTTGCTCGGTTACCAACACGCGCACAATATGGTTTTCCCACTCTTCTACGGTTTTGATATTGCTCATAATCGCTACATCTTCTTTCATGTCGTTTTAGCAGACTACTGCATAGTCTACTAAATAGGGGTACCCCTATTTCATTTTTCACTATATATGGGTATATTAGCATATTCTTGCAGAAATTTCAATAAAAATATCGTAGTTTGTCGAATTTTGTGGATTTTGGTTATTTCTATGAACGTAGGTCAAATGTGAACAAGAATCTGTTGGCATCGTTTTTAAAAAAAGGTGGTGAAACTTGTCAAATAATGCTTGCATATACGATGCTTTCGCAGTATAATAAAGTGATATTTTATTGTGTAAGAAGGAAATTTTGTGAACGTAAGAACCGATATAAGAAACGTAGCCATTATCGCCCACGTTGACCACGGCAAAACCACGCTGGTTGACCAAATGCTGAAACAAAGCGGTATTTTCCGCGAAAACGAGCAGGTAGCCGAACGGGTCATGGACTCCAATGACCTGGAACGGGAACGGGGTATTACCATTTTGTCTAAAAACACCGGTGTACACTACAACGGTGTTAAAATCAATATTGTTGACACACCGGGACACGCCGACTTTGGCGGCGAAGTGGAACGCATTTTGCAAATGGTCGACGGTGTGGTTTTGCTGGTAGACGCCTTTGAAGGGTGTATGCCTCAAACCCGTTTTGTACTGAAAAAAGCCTTGAATTTGGGCAAAACGGTAATTGTGGTTGTAAACAAAATTGACCGTCCCACCGCTCGTCCCGACGAGGTTTTGGACGAAGTGTTGGATTTGTTCATTGATTTGGACGCCGACGAAGACCAATTGGAATTTCCTGTGGTATATGCCTCCGGTCGTGACGGTTACGCAGGCTACAAAGCCGACCAATTAACCGAAGACCTGCGGCCTTTGTTTGAAACCATTTTAAAAGAGGTTCCCCCTCCCGCAATGGACGAAGAAAGCCCCCTGCAACTGCTTATTTCCAATATTGAAGCCGACGAATACGTGGGCCGTATTGGGGTGGGTCGTGTAGAACGCGGCATCATTAACGTGGGGCAATCCATTGTTATTTGCCACACCGACGGTACCACCACCAACGCCAAGGTGGTAAAACTGTACACCTTTGAAGGATTGGGCCGCAAAGAGGTAGAAACCGCCCGTCCCGGTGACTTGGTGTGCATTGCCGGTATTAAAGAATTGGGCATTGGTGACACGGTTTGCGCCATGGGACACGCTGACCCCCTGCCCTTTGTAAAAATCGACGAACCCACCGTTAGCGTAAACTTTATGGTTAACGATTCTCCCTTTGCGGGGCAAGAGGGCAAATTTGTTACCTCGCGCAATATTCGTGACCGTTTGTTTAAAGAGGTAGAAACCAACGTAAGCCTGCGGGTAGAAGAAACCGACTCTGCCGACACCTTCCGCGTTTCGGGACGCGGGGAGCTGCATCTTTCTATTTTGATTGAAACCATGCGCCGTCAAGGTTATGAATTTGCGGTTTCTCGCCCCAAGGTTATTTACAAAAAAGGGGAAAACGGTCAACTGTTGGAACCGATTGAACTGCTTATGGTAGAAGTCCCCGAAGAATACGTAGGTGCGGTTATGGAAAAACTGGGTACCCGCAAGGCAGAATTGCAAAACATGGGCACCCGTGAAGGCGGCATGACTCATATTGAATTTTTAATTCCTTCCCGTTGTCTTATGGGGTATCGCTCTCAATTTTTGACCGCCACCAACGGCAACGGCATTATGAACCACGTATTTCATGCCTATGAACCCTACAAGGGTGACGTAGAAGACCGCTTGACCGGCTCGATCGTGGTATTTGAAGACGGGGAAAGCTGTGCTTACGGTCTTTACAACACACAAGATCGTGGTCGGTTGTTTATCGGCCCCGGCGTTCCGGTTTACGAAGGGATGATTGTGGGCGAAAGCCCCAAAGCCGAAGATTTGGTGTGCAACGTGTGTAAGAAAAAGCACCTTACCAACACCCGTGCTTCGGGTTCGGATGATGCGTTGCGCCTGACGCCCCCCGTAGTGTTCAGTTTGGAACAATGCTTGGAGTTTTTGAAAGACGACGAATACATAGAAGTAACCCCCGTTTCTTTGCGGTTGCGTAAGGCAATACTCAAAAAAGAACTGCGGTTAAAGGCGGCGGCAAGAAAATAACCCATGAAAATAGTAATTTTAGATTTAGAATGGAACACCGCCTACTACCGAAGCGAGCAACGATTTATCAATGAAATCATAGAATTCGGTGCCGTAAAGTTAAATGAACGGTTAAAAGTGGTAGACGAGTTTCAAATGTTTGTAAAATCCCGCGTTTCCAAAAAACTGCGGGGTATGGTCAAAGCCTTGACCCATATCAGCAACGAGCAGTTGCAAGAACAAGGCAAAGATTTTGAAACGGTAATCAAAGCCTTTAACAAGTGGGCGGGTAAAAACACCTTGATTCTTACCTGGAGCAACACCGACCTGTACACCCTTATGGACAATTGCCGTGCCTTTTTGGGCAGTCGAGAAATTCCCTTTTTGCACCAATACGCCGACCTGCAGCAATACGTACAAAAACGAATCGGTTGGGCAAAAGGCAATCAATTGGGTCTGTCTACCGCCGCCGAGGAAATGGGAATTTCTTCCGACGACATTGACCTGCATCGTGCCAAAGGCGACAGTTTGCTGTGCGCCCGCATTTTGCAAAATTGTTACGACAAAACGGCCATGCAATCCTATATACAAGATGCCGACGAAGAAGATTTTTACGATCGGTTTTTGTTTAAACCCTATCCCATTACCGACATTCATTCTCCCCACATTCAACCCGAAGATCTGGCGTTTGATTGCGTGAAATGCAATCGTCCCCTGAAGCGAATGCGCTCCTTCCGACGGTGTAACAAATGCTTTGAAAGTCAGTTTTTGTGCCCCGATTGCAACACAGGGTACGTTGGTCGCGTGCAGGTACAAAAACTGTACGACAGCGTGTCGATCCAACGCACGCTGACCGAAACCGATCAACCCATCAAAGCCAATCCCCGCAAGCGGTACCGACGCAAACGCTCCGCCTCTTCGGTTACAGTTGATAAAACACCTGTTGTTGCAGGTGACCACGTTTAATTGGAAAGTAGGTATACTCTCATGGAAACAACCCAAAAACGAAGTTCATTCACCGGTAAAATCGGCTTTGTTATGGCTGCCGCCGGCTCTGCCGTAGGTCTGGGTAACATTTGGCGATTTCCGTATCTTGCCGCGGAATACGGTGGCGGGATCTTCCTCTTGGTCTACATCATCTTGTCCATCACGCTGGGATTCGCTCTTATGTGCGGCGAGATTGCCTTGGGTCGCAGGACCGGATTAAGCGCCATTGGTGCGTTTCAAAAACTCAACAAAAAGTATTCTTTTATCGGCATACTTGCCTCGATCGTCCCCATGATGATCTTACCCTATTATTCGGTCATCGGCGGTTGGGTCTGCAAATACCTTACCATGTTTATTTCGGGCAACGGCGGTGCCACGGTCAACGGAACCTATTTTGAGGGCTTTATCGGCGGTACGGCGGAACCGATCGGTTGGTTCTTGTTGTTTTTGGGCATAACCGCTTTGGTGGTATTGTTTGGGGTAGAAAAAGGAATTGAACGGGTCAGCAAAATTATGATGCCTGTGTTGGTGGCTTTGACCATAGGCATTGCCATTTACGTCCTGACCTTAGACAATGCCATGGAAGGGGTAAAATACTACTTATACCCCGACTTTTCCAAATTCAGTTTTAACACCGTTTTGGCCGCTATGGGGCAGTTGTTTTACTCCATGTCTTTGGCCATGGGGATTATGATCACCTACGGTTCTTACATGAAAAAAGACGTGAATTTGGAGTCTTCGGTTCATCAAATTGAATTGTTCGACACCGGTATTGCTTTCCTTGCCGGGCTTATGATTATTCCCGCCGTATTTTCTCTCGGCGGTGGCGAAGAAAATTTGGGCAAAGGTGCCGGCCTTATGTTCGTGACCTTACCCAAGGTATTTGACAACTTTACCGGCGGTGAAGTGGTCGGTGCGGTATTTTTCCTTTTGGTTTTGTTTGCCGCTTTGACCTCGTCCATTTCTTTGTTTGAAACAGTAGTTTCGGTTTTAAGCGACAAATTTAAGTGGAAACGCAAATGGATCTGCTTGACCGTGTTTTTGGGCAGTACCGCCGTGGGGATTCCCTGCTCGCTGGGTCACGGAATTTGGAGTGCTGTCTCGGTACCCAAAGTAAATGGCGGCAGCATGACGATTTTGGATATGTTTGACTTTGCCAGCAACAGCGTATTGATGCCGATTGTCGCCTTGTGTACTTGTATCTTTATCGGATACGTGATCAAACCGCAAACCATTATTCAAGAAATTGAAATAGCCTCTACCTTCAAGATGAAAAAGATGTTTAGCTTTATCATCCGCTACGTCGCTCCCGTATGCATTATCCTGATTTTGGGATTCTCGGTATTGGAAGCCGTTGGTATAATCACGGTCTAAGATTCACAGATGAATTGTCAAACTAAGTGCAACATTTTTTAAGAGAAATTTCAAACAAATCAACTGGTTTTTGAAAACCTAGAACTTTTTTGGGCCTGGCGTTGATCAACGCCAGGTTCTTTTTTAGTGTTGAGGGACTAACTCTTGA
>JAFYMD010000019.1 GCA_017556785.1 Clostridia bacterium
ACCTCGCTTTTCGTTATATATCGTCTATTTTTCCGGTCTAAAAATGGCATGTCCTGTCGCCCGTTGCCATTCTTCCAATTGGGTCATTTGGGTCATTACTGTTTCAAAATCCTCTGCCGTATCGTAATCAGCCCATCTAAAATACGGAACACCATCTTCAACTACAATATAACTTGCTCCCTTATAGGCAGAATCCGCACCAAGATTATACCCTGCCGCACCGGGATTGAGAACCATGGTATCCTTTCTCAGTTGCAGTATCATGCAATGGTGAGAATCCCCTAAAATTAAACAACGTTTTCCCACGGTTTTGCCAACTTTTTCTTGCCAATAGGCTTCAAAAGTATCAATAGAGTCGTATTGTTCCAAATGATGCAAAATCGCGTGACCATCGTTATAATCGTAAATATGGGTCATAAAGTAGGTGATTCCGTCAAACTCCACCGTAATTTCCAAAGGTAAAGCCGAAACGTACGCCATATCTTCCGGCGTTAACAACGAAAGATTGTGTTCACAAAAACTCTTGGCTTTCAACGGATCATCAATAGGTTTAAATCCATTGTTATAAATTTGTGCCAAACCGGTATCGTGATTGCCGGCTACAGCAATTACGTTGTGCTTTTGCATCCACTCCACAACCTCGTGGGGTTGCAAACCAAAGTCAATCATATCCCCCGCAAACAACACAGCATCCCAAGAGCCTTCTTGTTGTTCAATGGCATGTAAGGCATGCACGTTGCTATGAACGTCAGAAATCACCAACAGTTTCATTGGATTAGTCCTCCCAAGTGACGGTTACGGTTACAGGGTCGTTTACATGAATAGCGTCAATCTTCAAAAGCAACATATCTTGTGCTTCATAAGCCTTTTGAACAACGTTTGCTTCAACGCCCGATTCAGATACAGCTTTGATAGAAGCAATCTTTTTACCACCGTTAAACAGCATAGAGCTAGAGTAAGATTCGGACGGATGAGCAATGGTAAACTGCACCGAATTTTCAGTTACAACACGGTCGGAAGTTTCCACACCACCGGTAAACAGCAAGGCAGGTTTACCTGCTTGAACAGCATCGGTTACATCATAATAGAAAGCAGTCAAACCTTTTGCTAAAGTACCGCCTTGCAAGGGTTTCATTTCATAATCGAACAAATCCAAATAAATTTTATCGGGATTCAAAGCCAAATCTTTAGAGCCCCAAAGTGCAACATAACCGCCGCGAACTGCTGCGAGAGTATCGGCAGCAACGTAACCTTCTGCGTCGCCTTCCAACATCAATTTCCACAGTTCACGCAACCAATCGGCGGTTTCGCGGGAAAGAGCAAAATAAGCCGAAGGCAAGCCCAATACGCCAATTAAGCCGTCCCCTGCTTTGGCGGTAAAGCCAAGCACATTTTCCCCTGCGGTAATAAAGGGCGTAATTTCTTCCCCAACATAGGTAACGGTACGTTTGGCATAATCAGCGGGAATGGCACAAGAATCAGCCATAGCCTTGCCGTTAGAGGCAGGAACAACCGAATCAACGCCAACCGAATTGCGTTTGGCATTGACACCTGCACGAGCAAGCAAATCTTCAACGGGAGTGGTACCTTTTTTGACCCACCAAGCATCTTCTACATGGGTATAGTCATCATCGCAGCCCACAACCAGCAAGCGACCGCCTTGTTTTACCCAATCAGCAAGCACTTGTTGAATTTGTTCATTTAAAGGCTTCATGGCATCATAGGAAACCAACAGCACACGCATATGCGACAATTGCTTTACATCGGTCAGCATATCCAAAGCGATGATATCGGGCAAAATACAATCTTCAATCAATTGCATGGAAATGCCGAAAATGGTAGCCAAGTTCTTTTCGGTTACCTGATGATTTTTACCGATGCACCAGCTGGCAGTATCGGACAGCGCAAAGCCAATGCCTGCGGAGCCTGCATAGATATTCCCTTTCAATTTGGGTAAATCATAGTACATTTTATAAACGTTCAACTGAATAGAGCGATAATCGCGAGAAGCGGCAGAAAAAGCACGTTGGGGCCAAATGGTGAACTGGGAAACCACCGAGTCATCTTGCATCATAGAGGCAACTACAGTTTTCTTCCAACGTTCTTCTTTTTCGGGTTGGGTAATATCGGGGTTGTCCGAAGCAGGGTCTTGCAACAAATACAAGGCGTGTTCGGGTTTCAAGAAAGGACGATAAGAGCGATATTGAGTAACGGCGGTAGCAAAGGGATTTTCACATTCTTCCCCGGCAAAGGGCAAAGGACGCACCACACCGTCTGACCAGGTCTGACCAATAAATCCGTCGACTTCATCCACCGAAGCAAACATGGAAAGGTTTGTAGCAATACCGTGGGCACAGTAGTCATCAATACTATGGGTAGGCAAAATCACCTGAACATCGGGATAGTTAGCCTTTACTCGTTGAGCCAATTTACGAACAGCATCATAAAACAAATAGGCTTTTAAATACTGACTGCGATATCTTGCGATGGCAGATTCTTCTTGTCGTTGATAAGCAAAGCCGTAAAATTTTTCCCATTCTTCTTGAAAACCCTTAGAATATCCGGCATCGTTCCACAATTCCGGTTCTTCAAAGGTAACCACTTTGACGTGACCGGTGTCTAAAAAGTGTTGTAACACTTTCCATTTGTATTCCACGTAGGGTTCAGTCGGAACCATATAATAAATATTATGGGGGCCCATGGTAGAATGTTGGCGGAAGGTACCGTCGGCACGAGTCTGTACGTCCATAAGACCACGTTCACCGGCATATTCTTCCACATATTCGCCGCTGTCGCGGTTAATGGCAACCATTAAACCAATTACCGTGTTATCATTATAAGTATGTTTATGCTTTACCCAACTGTCCAACGCACCACCGTTGTTAATGCCATATACATAAGCGAGCATACAATCGGTATGTACATCATAAACAGGATTGTATCCCGCATTACATTGGTACAAGGTAACCACACCGTTTTCAGGCACTCTGAAATTGGTTAAAGGATAGCAAAAGCCATCGGCATTGGTAAAATATGGAATAGTGATTTTTTTGGTTTGACAAGACATATCAAATTCCTCCTTAAAGGAAATAATTATTATTTCAAGGTGACGACAGTTACGCCGTCTTCTCCTTCGCCGTATTGTCCTCGACGGAAAGATGCGACGCTGCGATGGGTCTTTAGGTGTTGCCGTACTGCTTGACGCAATACGCCGGTTCCCTTCCCATGAATAATCGTAACGGTTTCTATCCCGGTTAGCACCGCTTGATCAATAAATTGATCCACTTCCACCAACCCTTCATCGGCGGCTTTTCCGCGCAGATCCAATTCCGTAGAAACCTTGCGTAACCCCCGTGACTCAATGCCAATCGTACGTTTTTCAACTTTCGGAATTTGTGGCTTTTCATTTTCAAGCAACCGCAAGTTTCCTTCCGCCACTTTTGTTTTTACAATGCCCGCTTGAACGTAAACGTAACCGGAAGCATCGGTAGGAGTGAGAACAACGCCTTTTTTATCAATATCCGCAATCAGAACGTTGTCACCTGCTTTGAGCGGTCTGGGCAAGCGATAAACAGGACCGCTCACTTGGTCGACAGGATCAGCAGAGTCTTCTAAACGACGCATACTTCCGTTCATTTCCGCTTTGGCACGACGAATCATTTGTGCCGCATTTTGGCTATTGGTTTCCCTTTTCAGTTGTTCCAATTGATCCATCGTTTGTTGCGCTTGTGCTCTCGTTTTGGCAACGATATCGGCGGATAAACGCTTGGCTTCTTGCAAGATTTTTTCTCTTTCCTTTTGAAGTGCCAACCGCTCCGCAGCAGCTTGTTGTGAAAGTTCCCGTGCCTGTTTTTTTAATTGGGCAATTTCAGCTCGTTCCGCTTCCAAATCAGTATGGGAACGTTCCAATTTTTCCACCACTTGTTCAAACTTACGACTTTCGTCAGAAACAAGTTTGCGAGATCGATCGATGATAGATTCTTCCATTCCCAAACGGTGCAAAATTGCAAAAGCATTGGAGCGCCCCGGCATACCGATCAGCAAACGGTAGGTCGGCCGTAAAGTAGCAACGTCAAATTCACAGCAAGCATTTTCAACGCCTACGGTTTGCAAAGCAAACGCTTTTAATTCGGCATAGTGTGTAGTAGCGGCGATTCGTACACCACGCAACCGCAAAGTTTCCAAAATCGCGGTTGCAAGTGCGGCGCCCTCTACCGGGTCGGTACCCGAACCTAACTCGTCCGCCAATACCAGACTACGATCATTTACTGCTTTTAATATCTCGATCATCTTGGTCATATGAGCAGAAAACGTAGACAACGCTTGCTCTATGCTTTGTTCATCGCCAATATCTGCAAAAACATTTTCAAACACCGAAAGGTGACTTTCGTCTCCTGCCGGAATCATAAAACCACACATAGCCATTAACGTGAGCAGACCCAAAGTTTTTAATGATACGGTTTTACCGCCGGTATTGGGACCGGTAATGACCAACGTGTCAAATTCATCCCCTAATCGAATATCGATAGGCACAACCTTTTGCGGATCCAACAAGGGATGACGACCTTTTTTTATGGAAATGAATCCTTTGTCATTTAACAGAGGTTGTGACGCTTTCATATCAAACCCCATTTTTGCTTTGGCAAAAATCAAATCCAACTCACAGCAAGCAACAAAACCTAACGAGATTCCTTCGCCAAAACTACCCGCTTCAGCAGACAGTTTCGCCAAAATCCGTTCTATTTCTTCCCGTTCTTTTGACTCCAACACCTTTATTTCGTTATTGGCTTCAACGACAACTGTCGGCTCAATAAACAAGGTTGATCCGGATGACGAGGTATCATGTACCAAACCGGAAACGTCCCCACGATGTTCGGCCTTAACCGGAACAACGAAACGGCCTCCACGAATGGTAACAATCGGATCTTGTAAATACTTTTGCGTATTTTTATTGTGAATAAATCGATCCAATTGTTCACGAATTTTACCGGAAGCACTGCGAATCTTACGACGAATGTCCGCCAGCGCAGGGGAAGCCTGGTCGCTCATTTCTTCCTCGCTGATAATCGCGGTGAATATTTTATTTTCCAAATAAGTATTTGGCTGTAAAACTTCAAAATACGGTTGCAAAGCAACGCCGTTGGATGCATGGTTTTCTTGCCATTGTTTTAGAGAGCGAATCAAACGCAACGTTTCCCCTACACGCAAAAGCTCTGCCATAGACAACGTGCCGCCGGCAGAAGCACGGGTTAAACATCCGTTAACATTGGAAAGGCCACCAAAAGACGGCGCGCCGTAACGCGCTGTTAATTCGTAGGCCTCTATCGTTTGATCCAACAGTCGCTGTGCATCTGCCAACTGCGTTTGCGGTTGCAACTTTTTGGCTGCTTCAACGGTATCGCTACAATGACAATACAAAGACAATCGCTCTAAAATTTTAGGCAATTCCAATACGCAACTGTGTTTTTTTAATACTGTATGTTCCATTTTAGATTCCTTATATCAAACAAAACTATGATAAAAATCAAGCGTTTTAAATTCTCTGTCCAATTGTGCAATCATAAACGCTTCGCTAACAGTAGAAAGCAACTGTAATCCTGCTTCGGACAAGTTAAAAAAGAACTGTTTTTCAAGAGGAGAATGGGTAATATGATAAATTGCCTGCACCACACCAACGGTAACGGGAATTCCCGAGGGTGTCATATGTTCCTTACAAGCCAACACACCTGCCATTGGGTCGAAATACATTTGTTCGTACATTTTATCACACACATGGCAATCATCTACGTATGGCATGTATCCGCTAAGGGTCAAAAGCGAAAATTCAATCACAGCTTTGACTTGCAGAGCAGATATGCGCTCTTGTTCCAAAAACTTTAACCCATTTAACATCAACCGCAAATAATCGGTTGCCTCGTCTTGTTCGGGAGCCAAACAACCACACAATTCACAAAAATATTGAGCCAAAGACAGTTTCACCAGATCACCGCGTAAATCAAAGAAAACATCTAAACATTCGGCTTCTGTAATCCGATACGTATCCTTACTGCTCGAAAACACAAAGTTACCGTATGAAAGCAATTGTGTTGCCGCTTGTTTTTTCCCTTTTACACTTCTGGCGCCCGAAGCAAATGCACGCACCAAACCGTGGTCACGGGTGAGTACGGTCACCAGACGATCCGACTCCCCCACATGATATTCCCGTATGATCAACCCGGTGCTGGTAAACTTCATGCTTCGGCTCCTTTGACAGTAATTGTTTATAACTCAAATAATCAGCGATAGAACCGCTGTTCAAAAAGATATTCCAAGCTTTATTTGCACGCTCATCCACAGTCACCACTCCTTAAACAATATTAGTTTGAGGAGTAACCACGATATTATGACTGTTAAATTTAGGAATCTAAGCCAAAGGAATGGATCAAACCCTCACGATTTCTCCAATCTTCCTTGACTTTAACCCAACACTGCAAATTAACTTTACAATCGAAAAATCGTTCCAAATCTGTACGAGCATAACTGGCAGCACGTTTAAGCATGTTGCCGCCTTTACCGATAATAATA
>JAFYMD010000185.1 GCA_017556785.1 Clostridia bacterium
GGTAAGGTGACCGCCGCGGTGGTGGACACGCCAAACGGCACAAAGGAATTTCCTTGCCGCAATTTGGTGCTTGCTTTGGGACACAGCGCCCGAGATACCTTGCGGATGCTCCACCAAAAAGGCCTGCACATGGAACAAAAACCATTCTCTTTGGGTGTCCGTATAGAACACCCCCAAAGTTTGGTAAATATTTCACAATACGGCGAAAAATGGGGCGTTCCCCCGTTACCTGCTGCCGAATATAAATTGAGCACGCATCTGCCCAACGGACGAGGAATCTATACCTTTTGCATGTGTCCCGGGGGGCAGGTGGTGGCATCGGCTTCCCAAGCGGGCGGCGTATGCACCAACGGCATGAGCTTGTTTGCGCGCGACGGAAAAAATGCCAACAGCGGTTTGCTGGTTGGGGTGTCTCCCGAAGATTTTGCCGATTCTCACCCCTTGGCAGGTGTGCTTTTGCAAGAAAAGGTGGAACAAGCCGCTTTTGCCGCGGCGGGCGGTAACTATTTTGCGCCCGTTCAGTTGGTGGGGGATTTTCTGAAAAACCAAAATTCCACTGCCTTTGGTAAGGTGGAGCCAACCTATCGCCCCGGCACGTCTTTTTGTCGGTTAGAAGAATATCTGCCCGATTTTGTCACCGATTCCCTGCGGCAAGCGTTGCCCATTTTGGGGCAAAAGTTAAAGGGATTTGACCGAGCCGACGCTTTGCTCACGGGTCCAGAAACTCGCAGTTCTTCTCCTGTACGAATGTCCCGAAACGAGAAGTACCAAGCCAATCTTTTGGGGGTTTACCCTTGTGGTGAAGGGGCAGGTTACGCAGGGGGGATCACCTCTGCCGCCGCCGACGGCATTCGGGTGGCACTGGCGATTTTGGAACAAAATTTATAAAAATGACAATTTTGGTGAGTAAATATTCCGTTTCAATCGTCTAATAGGTGAAACCCCACGAAAGGATGAGTGTCATGAAACGAATTCTCTGCTTTTTATTGACCCTTTTGTTGCTGATTCCCGGCATCGTGACCGCAAGCGCGGCCAACACCGACTACACCTATGAAAATAGTTTGCTGGTGCGTGTAACGGTGGAAACCCAGCGCGCTTTTACGGCGGCGGATTTTCCCGAATTTGCCGCGGTGCAACGGATTTTGGTGACCAAAAAACAACAAACCTCAAACGGATTCACCTACACTTTGATGTTGGTTGCGCCCGAAGCCACCGCCGAACAAACCAAGGCGGCCGAAAGCGCGCTTATGCAAAATCCTTTGGTGGAATCGGTGAACCGCAACGGTTTTGCGCCCGATTATGCCGAAAAACATTCTTCGGTGTCTATTGGGCCGAAGGATCTGGTGATTGGGGTGGGCGAAGCCGTTACCCTTGCCATTGAAGAAGAAACTTTTGTGCTTACAGGTGGCTCGCAGCTTTACGGCATTTTATTTACCGCAGACCCTGCGGTGTATGACCCCGAACAAGTGACCGACCAAACCTTTGCTGAATTTGGCTTGACCAAAGTGTATGGGCTCACTCAACCTTATTCCAATCTTCCGCAAATGGAAACCCCCATGCTTGACCCAGAAACGCTGGGCAAGGGGAGTCCCGTTCATCAGTATTTTGCAGAACTGTATCACAGTAGCGTCGATCATTTGTCCATTATGAACGCCCTTGCCGCCGACCACGGGATTTTATCTTGCAATTCAGAATACGTTTCGCTACCCACGGGCTATTTCGGCTCTCACAACTGGGCTTCCAAAAACACCGATTTGCTTTCCATTTTTATGGCTGACGAGTGGTTGTCGGAAGGCAACACATCGGGCACCCATACCGATATTGAGCAGGTCACATTGGTGGCCAAAGCCCCCGGTGTGGCCACAGTAGAAATGACCCGGGATTACCATTACGGGCCTACCGTTGCCGCTTGCGACGTGACCATTTATGGACCGGGCGATACCGACGGCGACAACAAGGTTACCGCCTATGATGCCTTGCAAGTCTTGCGAACCATTGTGTGCAAGCATTATATCAGCAGTGGCAGCGTGGAATTTTTGCGTGCCGACATGGACCGCAGTGAGCGGCTCACCGCCGAGGACGCGATATATATTCTGCAAAAAGTGGTATCCAAGGGCAAGGAATATCAATCGGTGGCGCTGAATGAAACCAATTTCCCTGACCCCGTGTTACGGCAGGATTTGGCCAAGTTCGATACCGACGGTGACGGTATTTTTTCGGCCGCCGAGCGGCGTGAAGTGCGTGTGTTGGATTTAAGAAAATTTTCCGACCACCCCACCATTACTGATGCCACGGGACTGAATTGGTTTTCTAACGTGGTGTATCTGGATTTAATGGGCAACGAGTTGACCTGGCTGGATGTTAGCGGCTTGCAAAATCTGTATTATCTGAATCTGCAATACAACAGCATTAAGCATTTGGATTTAAGCCAAAACACCAAGTTGGATACCCTCAACGTAAAAACCAATTACATGGAGTCGCTGAATATTACAAAGTGCAAAAACCTCCGCAGGTTAGAGGCATGGTATACCGCGTGGGACACCATTGACCTTTCGGGCAACCCCAATTTGCAAGTGTTATCCATGCCCACCGGTCAAACCACCACTTTGGATTTGTCCCACAACAAAAAACTGACCGATCTTTCGGTGTCAGGGCAAAAACTAACTGCGTTGGATTTATCCAAAAACACCCTTTTAACGGGAATTTCTTGCGGCAACAATCCTTTGACCGCGTTGGATGTGAGCGTTTGCCCCAATCTGACTACGTTACAGTGCTATCAAACCGATTTGACTGCGCTTGATGTGACGAGGAATCCCGCATTGACCTATCTGCACTGTGAAGACACTGAAATTACCGCTTTGGACGTGACCCAAAACCCTGAGCTGTATGCCCTGTATTGCGGCAGTACCCCCATTGAAACCTTGAATTTACAGCAAAACCCCAAATTGAAATTGTTGGATTGCACCAAGACCAAAATCACCCAACTGAATTTGTATTATAACCCCTTGGTGCAGGTGGATTGCGATCCCACGGTGGAATTGCAATATACCATGCCGTGAAAAAATGCTTGACACACCGCCAAAACGGTGTTATAACATAAAACGTAACGGGTTCGCCTGTTACGTAAAACCGCATAAGAAAATCAGCAGGGGTGCTTAAACCGATGTAGTCGACCGTCGGTTAGGCTGAGATGGAACAAATTTTCCGAACCCTTCAACCTGAAACGGATAATACCGGCGTAGGAAGCGTGATCACAATCTGTTTACTCAGACCGCAGCCGATTTTCCGGTTGCGGTTTTTGTTTGAGGTAATAAGACGGCTCAAAACCGCCGAAAAGAGGCATATTTTGGTTCTTTTCACCCGTGACGATTTTGAAATGCACAAAGCATTCCTGCCATCGCCTCGGGCAAAAATCCCACAAAATACTCTCTCTTTTCGTTGCGATTTTTCACCGCCCTATCACCTCAGGTTTGGGCTATGGTGGCGCACAACCGCTATAGCACCTTGAACTGTGTAAACAGATATTGTGAGAACGGAGGAATTCTTGTGAAACAAAACAAAACAAAAATTTTGGTGGAATGTGCTGTTTTTATTGCCATTGCCACGGTGCTTAGCTTATTTAAATTGTTAGATTTGCCGTATGGCGGTTCCATTACCATGGCTTCTATGATGCCGGTTGTGTTGCTTGCATATCGCCATGGCTTGGGCTGGGGACTTATGAGCGGTCTGGCTTACGGTGTGATCCAACAACTAATGGGACTGAATACCCTTTCTTGGGTCACCACGTGGCAATCTGTTTTAGCGGTTATTTTGCTGGACTATGTGGTGGCTTTTGCCGGCACGGGATTGGGCGGCGTGTTTCGTAAAAGGGTGAAAAATCAGGCTTTGGCATTGACCTTGGGCGTGTCGGTTGCCTGCGGATTGCGCTATGTTTGCCACGTGATTTCGGGCTGTACCGTTTGGGCGGGGCTTTCTATTCCCACTTCGGCGGCGCTGATTTATTCATTGGGATATAATGCGACTTATATGATTCCCGAAACCATAGTTACCTTGGTGGCGGCATATTATTTGGGGAGCGTACTGGATTTTCGCAAACAACAACCTGCCCGATTGGAGCGGGCGCAGGCGGTGGGAAATCCCATTTACAAGTGGTTGATCGGTTTGGTTTTGGCAGGCGGCGCAGTATTTGACGGGGTTGCGATTTTTTCGAAACTGCAAAATGCCCAAACCGGAGAATTTATGATTACCGGATTGACCCAAGTAAATTGGCTGTCGGTAGGGCTCGTAACCCTCGGTTGTGCAGCGGTTGCCGCTGTGCTGATGGTAATGAAGAAGAAAAACGCACAAAAAGGATGATGTGTGATGAAACGGTGCTTCATTGTGGGAGCAGGCAGTATTTTTGAAGGGGATTTGCCCTTTGAAACAGCAAAAGAAGATCTGGTGATTGCCGCCGACGGTGGATTGCTTGCTTTGCAAAAGAGCAGAATGACACCCGATTTGTTGATTGGGGATTTCGATTCCATGAACAACCCAAATCTTCCCATAGAAACCATGGTGTTGCCGGTGGAAAAAGATGACACCGACTTGGTGTACGCTGTCAAAGAAGGTCTTGCCCGCGGGTACAGGGATTTTGTGCTTTACGGCGGACTGGGTGGCACCCGTTTTTCGCATACCTTTGCCAATTTGCAATTGCTCGCCTACCTAAAGGAACAGGGCGGACGAGGCGTGTTGGTTGGCGGTAAGACCCGTATATGGTTGCTAAAGGAAGAAAGCATGTCACTTTCTCTTCCTGCACAGGCTCATTACTCGGTGTTCGCATACAGTCCGCAAGCGGTCGTGTCGCTTGACGGCTTGTATTATTCGTTGGAAAAGGGAAAATTGACCAATTGGTTTCCTTTGGGTGTGAGCAATCATCCGGTTGATAGCCAAACAACCATAACTGTACACGAAGGCACCGTTTTATTGATTGTTGAGGAATAAAAAAACCGCTGCAGATGAGTTTCTGCAGCGGTTTTTATTAAGAGAAAGGAAATTGCCGTTTCCGGAAGTATTGATGTCATATTCATAGGTGACGTCGGCAATGTGTGGGGTGTCAAGCAGGATTTTATTTTCTTAGTCATCACCGAGACGGAAGGGAATGACGTTGGGATTCGTGGCGGAAGCAGTAACCTTTTCCAGACGTGTTACGTTGACGATTTGTAAGGGGTAACTTTCCAAGACCTCGCCATCAAAATAAAAGCCTATGGTGTCATTGGGGAAAAGTTGAGGACAACGGTCGAGTTTTGCCAACGAAATCGAGGCTTGTTGTCCACACAGATTGGCGGGGGCGGTCAGTTCAACCAAAACAGAATAGTCAAATACTTGCAAAATGCGCCCTGCGGCGTAGGTTTCTGTTTCAAGAGGCTCTTCTGAGGCGGCGTTTTCAGGGGAATCTTGCCGATGGTCAAAAGAATCAAGTGCAAACCCAACCGCTGTTACAATACCCATGATCAGCAAAATAATACACACCCATAAAAATGGGTTTTTTACACGAAACCATGACATATTCGGACACTTCCTATACGTTAAATGATAGTAATATAGTATAATACCTCCGAGACAATGTCAAGCGTTCCACAAAAGCACAGAACAAACAAACATCCGCTTCCTTGGAAACAGATTTGACTATTTTGTATGAATCGAGCGGGTTTTGAGCAAAAATCAAAGAAAAATTCATACAAATTTTAAAAGCAAAATTAAGGTTTGCGTAGTAAAGTAAGGTTGTAGGAATTCTACGCATTATTTTTTATAGTTATGGAGGAGACGTTTATGAAAAAAGTTTTGGCATTGGTTCTTGCTTTTGCGCTGATTGCCACCATCGCGGTTACGATGGTAAGCGCCAAAGGCAAACAACATTTTGATTTTGGTTGGAACTTTGGTTTCGATTGTGAGGAAGCTGAGCGGCCTCAAAAACCGAACGACCAACAAGGCAAACCGGACACCAACACCGATTGCCCCCAAGAAAAGCCCGACAGACCTGAAGAACAAGATAAACCAGACGAGGGATGTCCTGATGAAAAACCGGTGCATCCTCAACTGCCGCAACGACCCGGAACCGATCGTGTGGAAAGCGGCACCGACCTGGAAACCAACACCGAGATCGATACCGATACCGATGTGAAAGAGCCTGCGTTTAGGGATATTTTCGACGTGGTTGTAGAACTGCACAAACGGGGACACCACGGCAAAAACTTCCGTATACCGGCCTTCAACGATTTGTTTGCTCTGTTGGACATGGTAATTGACGGAGATAAGGTTTCCTTTGGGTTCTGCCGTTTGGATAAAGAACAACCGGAATTCCAAGAAATCACCATGGGGGAATTGGATGATTCTGCTCCCGAAGGCATGGCTGTGATTGAAATGGGTGACAACAATGCCGACGGCAAGGTAGCCGCCAACGACGCTTTGGAGATTCTCAAGCACGTGGTAGGGAATAAACCGATGGTGCAGGAAGGCAGACGCATTCTCAGCGATATGAACGCAGATGAAGCGATTGGCGCGGACGATGCTTTGTGCGTGCTGAAAAAAGTAGTAGGAAAATCGTTCTGATAAGGAACATGAGTCAACAGACCGTTTGCTATGGGCAGGCGGTCTGTTGGTTTGTTGCAGATCGGAGAATGGATTCCTTTAAGAATCCGCAACCCGCTTGCTGTGTTACCATATGCGATCATGTTATACCACGGCGATGCCGTTAAAAGGGTTGCAACGAAACCTGTTTTTTGGTAAAATACCCTTGAAACCATGCGAAGGAGGGCGGACCATGACCACACGGCAACAAGTGATCGATTTTTGCAAAACCTTTGAAAATGTAACGGAAGATTACCCGTTTGGCGATGAAACCGTTGCTATGCGCCACAGGCGAGGGCAAAAGCGTATTTTTGCATTGTTGATCGAACGGCAGGGACAAACTTGGTTGAATCTAAAAAACCAGCCGGGTTGGTGTGATTTTTGGCGGGAACAGTATCCTGAGGCGGTGGTACCGGGGTATCATATGAACAAGCAACATTGGAACTCGGTGATTTTAGGTTGTGGCGTGCTGCGGGAGCATATTGAACAGATGATAGAAGAAAGCTACCTGCTGACCAAGCGGTAGGAGGGGGAAAGAAGAAAAGACAACCCTGTGCACAAGGTTGTCTTTTTAGGTTTCACTTATTCCCAATAACCAAGCGGGTGATACCTTTAAAACGGTTGCCAATTCGCGCAATTCGTAATCTGCTACAAAACGCGTTCCGATCTCAATACGCGAAATACTGTCGCGTTCTAAATTAATGCCGCTAACCTGCAGTCGAGCCGCCAACTCGCTTTGAGTAAGACGCAAGCGGCACCGAGCTTCGTGGATCCGTTCTCCGCAAATATTCTTTTTGCCGTTGTAATCGTATATTTTCATGACAACCTTCCATACGCCTCATTAAAATAGTATATTTTGAAATTACCATACCATTGTTGCTAAAATGTGTTAAAGATAAGAATTTTTCTTGACAATAACACGGGAATGCGGTATAATGTGTTAAAGATAAGAATGTAGTTGGACGGGCCGGTTGGTCGGTTTAACGAAAAAGGAGCAAAAGGTATGGATATAACAAAGGAAACAAAAGATTTTGGATCATGGATCAAAAGCTACAAGGCGATCGCCGTGATTTTGGCGTTGGCTTGTGTAGTGTGCCTGGTATTGGCTGTGACAACCATCAGCGGGTTTGATCATGACTGGTGGGAGTTTCGTAAAAACTACTTGGAAAAAGAATATGATGAGGTATCCTCAAAGTCGGTTTACGCCTACGTATATGAGAGCGACGAATTGATGGAGGAAATACACCGTGAACAAAATCGTATTGTGAAGCAACAAGGCGAGCATGAGGATGTAAAAGAGGAGATGTACAGCACCTTTACCCTTTGGCTTGTTTTGGGTTGCGTGTTTGGGGGGGCATCGGTTGCCGTTTTTGTTTGGGGAAAGAAAAAGAGTGTATAGTTTCTCATGAATGAAAGATCTTTCTTACATTATATATAAGAGGTGTCGATTAGCATCGGATTATTTGTCTCACCCTTACATTATTAATATATAGCACACCGTCGAAACCGACGGTGTGTTTTTTTCGGAAATCCCTATATTTTGTGGTTGACATAATCGCCAACCACAAGTCGAAAATTTTTTTCAAAAAAATCAAAAAAATGCTTGCATTCTGCGGTGTTATGTGATATTATTTGTAGGCATTATGTGTACCACTATGCGTGGGACTATGTGCAGATATGCGTTGATGTGATAGGTGGCTACCCGCGAGGTAGGGAATTATCACGGAGTATGTCCGATTTTAAACCGGGCGACAGGTTACCCTGTGTGCGGTGTGGCTAACTCACGAGTCGGCACTGCGCAATTGGCGTTTTGACACCCCGGAATTGGTTTTTTCCATGAAATCAATTTCGGTTTTTCAACGGAAGGGCACGAAACACACGGGTCGGTGTTCGAATCCTGCGAAAAACAAAACGTCGCCCGCCAACTTGACTGCGACAAATAATAATGCAAAATGCTGGTCGCAGCCACAATTTAAGGAGGCGAAATTCACATGGCAGCAAAAGAAAAAATTCGTATCAGACTGAAGGGTTACGATCACAAGCTGGTGGATCAATCGGCAGAAAAGATCGTTGAAACTGCAAAGCGTACCGGTGCCAGAGTATCCGGCCCTGTACCGCTCCCCACCGAAAAGGAAGTTGTTACTATCCTGCGTGCAGTTCACAAGTACAAAGATTCCCGCGAACAGTTTGAAATGCGCACTCACAAGCGTCTGATCGACATTCTCCGTCCCTCTAACAAGACGGTAGAAGCATTGATGGGCCTTGAACTCCCTGCAGGCGTGGAAATCGAAATTAAACTGTAAATCGATTCCATATCGTTTGCGAGAGGTCATGTTGGCAGAAACGCACCGTGAACGTTTCGGTCAACCAATAACCATAGGAGGTTAAGATAATGAAAAAAGCAATCATCGGTAAAAAGATTGGTATGACCCAACTTTTTGACGAACGGGGCAACGTTGTTCCCGTAACCGCAGTTGAAGCCGGTCCCTGCGTGGTAACCCAGGTGAAAACTGTTGAAAATGACGGCTACAAGGCATTCCAATACGGCTTCGGCGAACTGAAAGCCAGCAAAGTGAACAAGCCCATGGCCGGTCACTTTAAAAAGAATGATGTAGCTCCCAAAAAAGTTCTTCGCGAATTCCGTTTGGAAGGTGAAGCCAACGTTGGCGACATCATCAAGGTTGACATCTTTGCAGAAGGCGAAGCTGTTGACGTAGCGGGTATCAGCAAAGGTAAAGGTACCGCAGGCGTTATCAAACGCTGGAACTTTGCCCGTCTGAAAGAAACCCACGGTACCGGCCCTGTACATCGTCACGCCGGTTCTCAAGGCGCTTGCTCTTCTCCCTCCCGCGTATTTAAAGGTACCAAAGGTGCCGGTCGCTTGGGTTGCGAAAGAGTAACCGTTCAAAATCTTGAAATTGTCAAGATTGACGTAGAAAACAACATTATCGCTATCAAAGGTGCCATCCCCGGTCCCAAAGGCGGCATCGTTATGATCGCCGATAGCGTAAAAGCTTAAGGGAAGGAGAGAGTAAACTATGCCTAAGGTACAAGTAGTCGATATGGCCGGCAAAGCTACCGGTGAAATCGAACTGAAAGATTCCATCTTCGGAATCGAACCCAACGAAAAGGCCATGCACTTGGCAGTGGTAAATTACCTGGCCAACCAACGTCAAGGTACTCAATCTGCTTTGACTCGTGCAGAA
>JAFYMD010000186.1 GCA_017556785.1 Clostridia bacterium
AAGAAGTCAACAGACTGTGGGTAGCATTGGGAAATCGTTTCACGCAACAAGTTTCACATTTTTGGGCAAATTTATATTGCGGCTCCAATTCCACCACGCGGTCTCGATCACCGCTCAACAGTAAAATAGGCGTGGTAATTCGCTTTACCACTCGTCTGCTCAATACGCGACTGAGCAAATCCAACGAGGCACATACCCAACCAAAGCTCATGGGTGTGGTTTGATAATTCTCATTGTTTCTGCGCAAGGTCATATAGTGTTCAAACCGCGTACGGCTGTCATCGAATTCCGGCTTATATTTTGCCTCGGGATTAAATTCATGCGACAGAGGAAACTGCCGCTTTTTCCCTACGAACACCATGGCTGTTTTTACACCCCACCGCGCAACGGTAGGGTTAACATTTTTGACAATAGGACGAAACATAGGTGCTGACAATACCGCTTTTTTTATCTTGTTTCCGTGCTTTGACAAATATAATGCCGCAACACCGCCACCCATAGAATGGGCGTATAAATACAACGGTACGTCACTGATCGGCGTGACCACAGTATCAATAAAACAATCTAAATCTTTGACATAATCCTCAAAGCAATCAATGTGCAACAAATCTCGTTTTTGAGTCATACGTTGAGAATTCCCATGGCCGCGCTGATCATACACAAAAACATTGTACCCTTGTTGCATCAAATAATAGGTCAATTCGTAAAACTTTTCGGTGAACTCGCTCAACCCATGCACAATCACAATCGACCCACGGCAATTTTTCACCAAAAAATATTTGTAGTGCAAGCGAATCTGCTTGCATCCCATAAACTCGCCTACCTGACCGCAAGCGTTAAGCTCGCGCGTAATCTCCTCTATGGCAGTGGGAAATGCTTCTTCGTTGATAATATTGAGTTTTTCTTTCGACAAAAAAGCCATGATACATCTCCTTTGATTATATCGACAGAAAGGTGGTAACAATAATGATATCTTTCAAAAAAATCCGTTGGAAAAAGGTATTTATGATTGTTTTGATCGTACTGCTTATTTACAGCAGTTTATCTATGATTGCCACCAAAATCATATATGATGCGATTTTCGATCGCTACGAATGTGTTAATTCAACCGTTCCCCCAACGTTACAGCCTATGGTGGAGCAAGGGGTAAAAAGCAATTACCTGTCGGGAGAAAACCAGTTGACCGGATATCTTTATCACAGCAATGCGGCTGACAAGCAGGACACGTTGATCATATGGGTCAGCGGGCATCACGCTTGCTCTCACAGTTATTTGTGGCAAATCAATGAGTTGTTGGCATTGGGGTGGTCGGTCTTTGTGTTCGATGCAACCGGGTGTTGTGCGTCACAAGGAGATTCCGCTGTTGGTTTTTCCCAAGAATTACTGGATTTGCGAGCCACAATAAATTATGTTGAAAAATGCAACCGTTTCGGTTATAATGAATTAGTGCTTTTGGGACACAGTCAGGGAGGGTATGCCGCCTGCTGTGCATTGGCATCGGATTTTAACATTTCCGCCGTCATATCGGTTAGCGGTGTCAACAGCGCCATGGAAGGCGTAATAGGCGCCGCCAGAGAATATGTCGGCCCCCTCGCCTACGCCAATTACGGCTTTTTATGGCTATATCAGTCCCTATTATTTGACGTTGACACCCTTAATATGCGAGCCAATGACGTCATTGCAAAAACGTCAGTTCCCGTTTTATTGGTACACGGGGACAACGATCAACAAGTTCCTGTTGACCGTTATTCCATTTTTTCTTATAAAAATGAGATTGATAACCCAAAGGTTGAATATGCTTTGCAAGCTCTCGAAGGTCATGACGGTCACACCGACCTCTTGTTTGACGATGACGGTACCGCCAATGATCGCTTAATCGCTCAAATCCACAGCTTTTTACAAAGAAACATCCATTGACTGTGAGGAGTTTTTCATGAACGTAGTTTTAATTCCTGCCTACGAACCGGACGATAAGCTAATTGAATTAACCCAACAGTTAAAAGATTTGGGATTTACTTTGGTAGTTGTGGACGATGGCAGCGGTGAGTCATACAAAGGAATTTTTGAAAATGTAGCCTCTCGCGCCCATATTGTAACGCTACCAAGCAATTGCGGCAAAGGGGCTGCTTTAAAAGCAGGTATGAAATACATACGGGAACGCCTGCCGGAATGCCGCTCATTTATCACTTGCGATGCCGATGGTCAACATCGCCCGCAAGACGTCTTGCGGGTACAGCAACAGTTGGAGGAAGGCCACTCTTTCGTGCTGACCGTTCGTCGCCCCAATCGAGAAGCTCCTTTTCGTTCCAAGTTCGGGAATTGGCTCTCCCGTGTTGTATACGCGTTGTTGACCAATCGATATTTGTCCGACAATCAATCGGGGTTACGGGGATTTGACCGTAAGCATTTGGATTGGTTGGTCACTGTTCAGCGCAACAATTACGATTACGAAATGAACGTATTATATTACGCCAGCAAAATGGGCATCAAAATCACCACATTACCAATGGATGCCATTTACATAGAAAACAACAGTTCCTCCCATTTTCATCCGATTCGGGACACCCTGCGTATTTACCGCAGTTTATTTGCGTTAGCAGGTGCCACTCTCTTTTCCTTTGCGGCAGTAGAATTGCTATTGCTTGGTTTTGATCTGTTCGGAGGAACGGAATACATTTCATTTGCCATAGCCAGCGCCGGTGGGTTGTCTTATCTCATTGTTTTTTTATTAAATAAACTGATTTTTTTCAGGCAAACACCATTTAGTGATTACATATCGACATTGGTATACACCGTTATATGTTATTTCGTTTATTCTCTTATGTGCGGTATGATGATGTTGGCAACACCCGGTCTACCCCTCGTAATTGCCTTTAATTTTGCTTATATCTTCTGTATTCCTTTGCGATACTTTTTGCTGAAATTCACCTTTATTGCTACTGCATCGCGCGTTTAATTGTTAAAAAAAAGACCGTAAAAGCCGCTGGTTTTTACGGTCTCTTTTTCTTATTCTGACAAAGCGACTGCCATTTGCTCAATAAACCCTGCTCGCTCTAACCGTAACACCTGTTGCACAGTGGAAACCGTCGTATCTTGGTTGGCACAACCATGCATTTTGACCACCGTCTTTTTGGTTCCCAAAAAGGTTGCGGCCCCTTGTGAATTAAAATCAAAGGTGTTCCACAAGGCTTGTCGAATACGGGCAATCAATTCCGGATTTTCGCTTGCGAATTGCTCCACCAAAGCCATTGCCTTCTTCCCTGCTGCTTCGGTGTTTTTCAAAAGAAGATTTCCCGAAAATCCATCCGTAATCACTACGTCAGCATAATCGGAAACCATATCTCCGCCCTCTAAATTACCGACAAAATTCAACGGGAGTTGTTTTAATTGTTCAAATGCTTTTAGGGTAAATGCTGTTCCTTTGCCTTCCTCTCGTCCGACCGACATAATTCCCACGCGGGGAGAGTCCACACCGCAACAGCATTTGGAAAACACATTTCCCATTTTGGCATAGTTTACAAAATCATTGACCGAGCAATCCATATTGGCACCGCAGTCAACCAAGCAAATCAAATGTTCGCCGTTGCACGGTAAGGCGCAACTTAAAGCAGGCGTTTTCAAGCCCGCAAACAGACCCAAACGACAAATAGAACCGACCAGCAAAGCCCCTGTATTGCCTGCCGATACCATAGCAACGCATTGATCGTCTGATTTCAGCCGTTGCAGAGACAAAGCCATAGAACTGTTGTCTCGACCGCCAAAAATGCATGCGGGAGAATCGGTATGGCTGATGTATTCGGTCGTATGGATCACTTCATATTCGGACGGTGCGACGTTACACGCTTGCATAACGGTATGAATCAAATCCGAATCCCCTACCAAAACAGGAAAAATCGATTCGGTTTTGATGGCTTTTGCCACACCTTTTACAATAATTTCCGGGCCGGCATCGGCACCATAAATGTCAAAAACAATTTTTTCCATTGCAATTCCCTATTCCAACGAAATAATATAATCGTAAATTTCTTGCTTCCCCTCAATAAAGCCAACGTCTGCCAAGGGATATTTTTCCCTTAATTGCTCGCAAAATGCCTCGGCTTCACCCACAGACACGTTGGCCCCGTAGAAGGCAATAATAACCTCTTTTTCTTGCTCTTGCATCACCTTTTGGATCACTTGACCAGCCAACTGCACACGGTCTGTATCGCAACCCACAATTTCTTTGTCTACCAATCCAATATAATTGCCCTGAACAACTTCTACGCCGTTCATTGTGGTATTGCGAGTGGCGGTGGTAACGTAAGCGGTGGTTACCGTAGAAAGTCCCGAACTCATGTCATCGATCAGTTCTTCTACTGTGTCGCACCACAAATTCATCATGGAAAGAGCCGAATATCCCTCGACAATGGATTTTGTAGGGATCACACGAACGTCTGTCTCATCGTACATCTCAGCCGCTTGATTGGCCGTAAAAATAATATTGCTGTTGTTGGGCAACACAATAATATGCTCGGCATCATAACGTGAAAAAGCGTCCATAAAATCTTCCACCGAAGGATTGTTGGTTTGTCCCCCATCAATCACAACGGTAGCGCCGATTCCATAAAAATAATCGACAATGCCTTTGCCGGAGGCAACGGCAACAATCGCATACTTCACCTTTTCTTTGGTAACCGCTTCTCGGGTTTCACTATGCTGAACCGACATATTTTCAATCTTAAGGGTAACAAATTCACCAAACTGTCTGGCATACGCCAGGACCTTTTCCGGCGTAAAGGTATGAATATGAACCTTGACAATGGTGTCGTTGACCACTACAACAATGGAATCGCCCATTTCTTGCAAGGGAGCAATGAATTCCTGCCGAGAAAAAGCGGCGATATCGGTTTTAGCGTGCATCAATTGCAATATAAATTCGGTACAATACCCATATTCCATATCGCTGTCGGGACCAAAATGATGCACATGCGCTTTGGTTGATCCGGTTTGTTCCAATCCCTCTGCCTCATCGATGGAAACACCGCAAAAGAACGCATGAACACCGGAAAAGAAATGAACCAGTCCCGCACCGCCGCTGTCAACTACCCCTGCCTCTTTCAACACGGCCAACAAATCCGGTGTTTTGGCAAGCGAGGCTTTCATTTGCTCCAAAATGGCTTGCATGCCTTCTTGGAAGGTATCGTATTGTTGATTGGGCAAAAACTCAGCGGTTTCACGAATCACGGTTAAGATTGTTCCCTCTGTTGGGGAAAGAATCGAGCGATAGGCATCTTCGGTGGCACACCGAAAACCGTCGGTCCAATCATCAAACGCAATGCTTTCTTTTCCGTCGAAGGATCGTGCCAAGCCATGGAAAAACTGAGAAAAAATAACCCCTGAATTTCCTCTTGCTGACAGCAATATGGCATAAGACAACTGTTTCATATAATCGCCCGCGTGGAGAATATTGCCGTCTACCGACTCCAATCCGCCACCAAACGTGTGTACCATATTGGTACCGGTATCTCCGTCCGGAACAGGAAAGACGTTCAGGTCATTGACCGAAGCCATATTCTTTTTCAGATTACTGTACCCCGCAGTAAGGGCGTGATGGAGTTCAACGCCGTTTATCCTTTGTTTCATGCTTATTCGTTCCCCTCGATGGTAACTTGTTTACCAAAACAAAAAGCGATTACTGTACCGGGGCCTACCGAAGCCCCAACGATCGGCCCAATATAGCCAAAAACCACATCCTTAAACGGTGCACGTTTTAAGATTTCATCTCGCAACAATTTCGCGTCTTCCTCGCAATCTGCATGAGAAATCAACAATTGATCATATACACCGTCAGCGGCCTCTACGATATGTTCAGCGATCGCCACGCGAGCATTTGAGGTGCCCTTTACCTTTTTGTAGGCGTAGTTTTGCCCTTTGGTGTCGGAAATGATAATGGGTTTCACCCCGAACAGATTCCCGAAAAATGCTTTGGAGGCTTTCACACGACCGGCGCGTCGTAAATATTCCATGGATTCAACCGTACCGCATTGATTGACCTTTAAGCGGTTTTCTTCGATAAAGGAGGCTGTTTCTTTCACCGACCACCCTTGTGAACGTTTAATGGATGCTTGCATCAACAAATATGCTTGACCAAACGAACTGATAAGCGAATCTACACAACACACCGAAGCTTCGGGATACGCTTGTAACAATTCTTCAGCCACCATGCGAGCGGTATTGATAGAAGCTGACAAAGCAGAAGAACACGCAATATACAAAACGTCTTTGCCTTGATCCAGCACTTCTTTAAAACGGTCATAATACACCGTTTTGGGCACTTGAGTGGTAAACACACGCTTCCCTGCGCGCATTTGATTGTAATGGTTTTTTGCCTCGTCAATACTCCAATCCAAAGAAGCGACCGTTTCCACGTCGTCAATCGAAAAATTCATAGCCACGTACTCGATCGCATACTCCTTGCGCATTTCTGTGGTCATGTCACAAACCGAATCGCCGAAAATCACAAAATCTCTCATGATGGTTCTCCTTTATTTTGATTGCATAGCAATAATTTCTTTCATAATGGCTTTTTCCCGTGCTAAATTTTCACTAATTTCTTCCCCTAAATAAAAAGCCGCACATAACCCGGGACCGATCGAAACGCCGCAGGACATGCCGATATCGTTCACGATCACTTCTTGGGGATGGAACTCTTCTATTAAGCGGTCACGCAATGCTTCTGCCGCCGCCAAACGATTGGAATGGGCAACGAACAAAATCTGTTCTTGGGGATTGACGATGGTCTTTTTCATATATTGAACGATTGCGTCAAACGCCGCCTTTTTTCCTTTGAATTTTGCAATTACCTCAGCAAGGCCTTGTCGATTAAAATCAGCCATGGGGTTGATACCAACCAACGTGCCGAAAAAAGCTTTGAAATTAGAAATACGTCCGGTCCGAACCAAAAAGAACAAATCGTCCATAGGGCCGATTTGATGGATACAATGCTTGGTTTTTTCGATATACTCAACCGTCTGCTCAAACGAGTACCCTTCTTGCCTCTTTTTTGCCGCCAAAATAACCAACAATGCCAATGCGGTGGAATAGCGAAGCGAATCAATGCAAACAATCTTGCGGTCGGGATACTTGGGCAACAATTCATTTTTCACCATTTCGCAGGTTTGGTAGGTTCCCGATAAACCGGAAGACAAGGTCACGCAAATGAT